>JACMRO010000481.1 GCA_014376425.1 Rubritepida sp. | reverse complement strand
TTCGATGCTGGCTGGCGCCTATTTCGGTGCGGTGGCGAATTCCTACCTGGCCGGATCACTGATCCCGTCCTCGGGCCAATTCGGGCTGGTGGAATACGTGACCTTTCTGGGGCTGTTCACCATCTTCCTGTCGCTGATCGCGACGGTGGTGTCGGCCTTCATCTGGAACACGCTGGATGACCGGCCGCTTTCACGGCGGTTCGACCGCTGGACCGTGGTGACGATCGGGCTGGGCTATGTTGCCATCAACCTGGCGCTGCCCTGGTTCGCCTGAACCGGCCGTACCACTGCCATCTGTTTTGGGGGGCGGTCAGCCCGCCAGCCAGCGCCGGGTGTGGTGGCGGATGAACGCCGCATCCTCGGGCAGGCCGTTCGGATTGCCGGCACGGTGGCCGTTGATGCTGGGGATCGGCAGCAACTCCGCCTGGCGCAGATGCGGCATTTCGGCTGCGTTGTCGGCGACGCGAAAATACAGGTCGGTCTCGCCGGGCATCAACAGCACGCGGGCCTGGATGGCGCCCAGGGCTGCGGGCAGGTCGCCGCCGTAGAGCGGGTTGGCGCTGATATCGCCGGAATCCCAGCATTTCGCCTGGGCATAGAGGTTGGCCGCCGAACGGACGGCCCAGCGCGCCTCCCACTGGTGGGTCAGGAAGCTCTCCAGGTCCGGCTCCGTCGCCAGGTGCCGCCCGGCGCGATAGAAATCCTGGCTCAGCGCCCAGCCGGCATAGATGCGGGCGAAGGCGCGGATCGCGGCCACCGGCTCGGCCGAGAACCGGCCCTGGCCAAGATGTTCGGGCGCTGCTTCCAAGATCGCCAGCAGCCCGCGCAGGAATACCTGGTTGTGCACCGCGGTTCGCGCGCTGCCACAAATGGCGATGATGCGCTCGGCCTCGGAAGGGAAGGCGGCCGCGTAGTGGTAAGCCTGCTGCGCGCCCATCGACCAGCCGTAGACGCAGGCCACCCGGGTGACGCCGAACTGCTCCGCCAGCAGGCGCCGCTGCGCATGGACATTGTCCCAGGCGGTGACCAGGGCGGGGTAGTCAGCCGCGTTCGACGGGCTGCTGGACAGGCCGTTGCCGAACATGTCGGGTTGAATGATGCACCAGCGCGTCGGATCGAGGATGCCGTCCGGTCCGATCAGCCACTCCAGCTCCGGCGCCTGCGCGGAATAGCTGGTGGGGTAGAGGATGACGTTGTCGCGGGCGGGTGAGAGCGTGCCGTGGGCGCGCCAGCTCAGCCGCGCGCCGCGCAGCGTGCCGCCGGCCAGGAGCGGCAGGTCGCCAAGGTCGAACAGGCCGTGTTGACGAGGCCAATCCATGCTGGCGGGTTCCTTCTTTGCGGTGGCCGGCTTTCGCACGCCATCGCGTTGCTGACCATCCGACTGCGGCTACGCCCTCGCCACCCCGCCCCGGCCGCGCTACCCCGGCCCAATGAGCGCTCCTGGCCCCCCTACCGCGATCTCGGCGGCCTATCTCGCTGCCGAAGGCTTCGAAGCCGACCTGGCCACCGAACTGACCCGCCGCGGCCACCCCCCCCGCTGGCATGGCCGCCTGGCGCTGACCGACGCGCCCCCCGTTCACGCCGCCTGGGCGCTGGAATGCTGGACATCGCCGGTGCTGCTGCCCGCCCCCTCGGTCAAGGCGGCGGCGGATGCATTGCGCGCCATCCAGCGCAACTGGGCGCTGCTGCCCACCCTGCACCACCGCCGTGCGGCGCTGATCGAAGCCAGGCTGCCCCCGGTGAAGGCGCGGCCGCTGGCCTTTCCGGAACCTGCGCCCACTGGCCATCTGGGCGGCTGGACCATGCTCGACGCCACGACACTGCTTGCCTCGCCCAGCAAGACCAGCCCTTTCGTCAACGGCACGCCGCGCTTCGTCGAGGACCGGCAGGGCCCGCCCTCGCGCGCATACCTTAAACTGTGGGAGGCGCTGACGCGGCTGGGCCGCCACCCGGTCCCGGGTGAGACCTGCCTCGACCTCGGCGCTGCGCCGGGCGGCTGGACCTGGGTGCTGGCCGGGCTTGGCGCTGGGGTGACGGCGGTGGACAAATCGCCGCTGGACCCTGCCATCGCGGCCATGCCCGGCGTCACCTGGCTGGGCGAAAGCGCCTTTGGCCTGACACCACGGCCGGTAGACTGGCTGTTCTCCGACATCATCTGTTATCCTGAACGACTGCTGGGATTGGTGCAGCGATGGATGGCGGCCGGCGCCCGCAACATCGTCTGCACGCTGAAATTCCAGGGCGAGACCGACCACGCCACCGCCGAAAGCTTTGCCGCAATTCCAGGCAGCACCCTGTTCCACGGCGCCCACAACAAACACGAGCTCACATTCGCGTGGTTGTCGGCGCAGGGAAGCGGGGGGTAGAGACAAGGATGCTTCCGCGCATCGCCCCCAGCCTGCTCGCCGCCGACTTCACCCGCCTGGGCGAGGAAGTGCGCGCCATCGAGGCCGCCGGCGCCGACTGGCTGCATCTCGACATCATGGACGGGCATTTCGTGCCGAACATCAGCTTCGGCCCCGCCCTGGTGCGCGCGCTGCGGCCGCTGAGCCCGATGATCTTCGACGTGCACCTGATGATCGCCCCGGCCGACCCGTACATCGAGGCCTTCGCCGCCGCCGGCGCCGACCTGATCTCGCTGCACCCCGAGGCCGGGCCGCACCTGCACCGCAGCCTGCAAACCATCCAGCGCCTGGGTAAGAAATGCGGCGTGGTACTGAACCCGGCCACGCCGGCCAGCGTGGTGGAGCCGGTGCTGGACCTGGTGGACCTGATCCTTGTCATGGCGGTAAATCCGGGCTTTGGCGGGCAGTCCTTCCTGGACAGCCAGCTGCCGAAGATCGCCGCGTTGCGGCGGATGATCGACGCCAGCGGCCGGACCATCGCCCTGCAGGTCGATGGTGGCGTCACCGCGGCCACCGCGCCACACTGCCTGGCTGCCGGGGCGGATGTGCTGGTGGCCGGCACGGCCGTTTTCGGGGCCACGGATTACGCGGCGGCGATCGCGGCGCTGAGGGGGACGACATGCCAGACCTGATTCGCGGCGCGAAACGCTGGCTAGCCGGCCTCAAGCCTGTGCGGGTGCCCGAGGCGCCGTCGCGCAGCTTCAAGGATTTGTGGCCCGGCGATGCTGCACGCGGCGCGCGGCTGGTGGCGGGCGAGCTGGAGGTACTGGGCTCCTCCCGGCCGCTCGAGCCCGGCGCATCCGAGCAGATGGGCCCGGGGCCCGGGATTGGCTGGGCGCCGTCCGACGGCCCGCTGCTGTGGCGCGCCGCCGCGCATGGCTTCGGTTGGCTGCGCGACCTGCGCGCGCTGGGGACCGATGCCGCCCGCGTGCGCGGGCGAGACCTGGCGCATGACTGGCTTGAAAACGGCGCGGGCCAGGATCTGGCGCAGGCGCCCGAGGTCGCCGGCGCGCGCATCTCCGCCTGGCTCGGCCACTGGGACTTCCTGGCCGCCACCGCCGATGACGGCTTCAGGAAAGCGCTGCTGACCCGGCTGGCGCATGATGGCCGTGCCGTGGTGGCCGGCCTGCCGGCGGAGGCGTCCCATCGCGGCGCGTTGGTGGTGATGAAGGCGTCCATCGCCGCTGCCGTCGCGCTGGAGGAGGAGGGCTGGCTGAACCGCGCCCTGCGCCTGCTGCCCGGCGAGCTGGAGCGGCAATTCTTCGCCGATGGCGGCCATGTCGAGCGCAGCCCGGCACAGCACCTGCTGGCGGTGCAGGACCTGATCGAGATCCGCAACCTGCTGCATGGCGCCGAGATCGCCGCACCCACGCAACTTGCCATGGTGCTGGAACGCGCCTGCCAGGCGCTGCGCTTCTGGCGCCACCAGGATGGCGGGCTGGCGCTGTTCAACGGCACGCGGGAGGAGCCGGCGGCGCTGGTCGACCTGGTGCTGCATCATGGCCAGGCCCGCGGCCGGGCGCCGATGCTGCTGCAGGATACCGGCTTCCATCGCATGCAGGGCAGCCGCACGCTGGTGATCGTGGATTGCGGCGCGCCACCCGCCGGCCGCGCGCCGGACCTGACGACCGGCCTGCCCCGCGCCGGCGACCGTTTCGCCCATGCCGGCACGCTCAGCTTCGAACTCAGCGTGGGGCGCGACCGGCTGATCGTCAATTGCGGTGCCGCGCCAGCGGCCGAGCCGGTGTGGCGCGACGCGCTGCGCGCCACCGCCGCCCACTCGACCCTGACCCTGGCCGACACCAACAGCGCCGAGCTGAAGGATGAGGGCCTGGGCCGCCGCCCCGAACGGGTGGCGGTGGACCGGCAGGAGCAGGACCATGCGCATTGGCTGGAGGTGACGCATGATGGCTGGCGCCGCCCCTTCAACGCCATCCACCGCCGCACCCTGTACCTGGCCGAGGGCGGCGACGACCTGCGCGGCGAGGATGTGGTGGAACTGCCCGGCGGGGTGACCGAGACGCTGAGCTGGGTGGTGCGCTTCCACCTGCACCCCGGCGTCAGCGCGAGCCTGGTCGAGGATGAGAGCGCCGTGCTGATGCGACTGCCCAGCGGCCATGGCTGGCAGCTGCGCGCCCGCGGCGCCCGCATCACGCTGGAGGAGAGCGTCTATGCCGCGGCCGAGACGCGGCGGACCCAGCAGGTGGTGCTGCATGCCGAGCCGGATGCCGAGGCGGTGCGCTGGGCGATCAGCCGGGTGGTGCCGCCGGGGGCGGAGCCGAAGGGATAGAGCCGGCGCGGGGCGCCAGGGGTTTTATAGTCGGCGCGGAGCCGCCAGGGGTAGAGCCGGCGCGGAGTGCCAGGGGGTAGAGCCGGCTTGGGGTACCAGGGATAGAGTCGGGGCGGAGCACTAGGGGTAGAGCCGACTTGAGTCGCCAGGGGGTAAAGCCGGTACGGAGTGCCAGGGGGTAGAGCCGCGCGGAGCCGCCAGAGCCGGCCCGCCCCCTACGTCGGCAGCACCGCGCGCAGGCTGGCCAACACATCCTCCGCCACCAGATGGGCGCCGGCGTGGCGGCCCGCCTCGGCATGCAGCCAGGCGGCGGCGGCGGCGGCCTCGAAGCCCGGCATGCCCTGGGCCAGCAGCCCGCCGATAATGCCGGCCAGGACGTCGCCCGAGCCCGCGGTGGCCAGCCATTGTGTGCCGTGCGTGCTGATCGCGGCGCGGCCATCGGGGCTGGCGATCACCGTATCGGGGCCCTTCAGCAGCACGGTCGCACCGCTGGCGCGCGCGGCCGCCCGGGCGCGGTCCAGCTTCGATGTCTGGTCGATGGCCGGGAAGAGCCGCCGGAATTCGCCCTCATGCGGCGTCAGCACCGCGATGCCGCGGATGGCGTCGCGCAGCGTGCCGGGATCACCCGCGAAGCTGGTGAGTGCGTCGGCGTCCAGCACCGTGGGTGTGCCTGATCGCAGCATGGCCAGCGCGGCCTCCCGCGTGGCGTCGCCGATGCCGGCCCCCGGCCCGATGATGCAGGCACCGAGCCGGGGGTCCTCCAGAAGCGGACCAGGGTGTTCCGCCTCGACCAACAGGATCGAGGTCAGGTGCGCCGCGTGGATCCGCAACGCGTCTCGCGTGCCGGACAGGGTGACGATGCCCGCGCCGGTGCGCAGCGCCGCCTGAGCCGAGAGCCGAGCCGCGCCCGTAGCCAGCTCCGGCCCGCTCCAGACCAGGCAGGCGCCGCGGCGGAATTTATGGGTATCGGCGCCGTGCTGCGGCCAGGCGGCGCGCCATAGCGCCGGGCCGTTCCACCATGTGTCCGCCGCCGCGGCGGCCAGGCCGATATCGGCCACCACCAGCGCGCCGCAACAGCCGGCGCCGGGCCACAGCAGATGCCCCGGCCGCAGCCGATGGAACGTGACCGTGCGGCGGGCGCGGATGCAGGGGCCGGGCGTCTGGCCGGTATCGGCGTTCAGGCCCGAGGGCACGTCGACCGCCAGCACCGGCACGGACTGGGCGTTTACCGCCGCGATCCAGGCGGCGGCGGTGCCGGTCGGCGCTCTGTTCAACCCGGCGCCGAACAGCGCGTCGATGATCAGCCTGGCATCGCCGGGCGGTAGCGCATGCTCGATCGGCCCGCCCCACTCGCGCGCCGCCCGCGCCGAGTCTGGGGTGCGGGCTTCGCCCAGCAGCACCACACGGGGCGCGAAGCCGCCATCGCGCAGCGCCCGCGCCGCGACCTGGCCATCGCCGCCATTGTTGCCCGGGCCGCACAGCACATCGATGCGGGCGCCGGGTGGCACCATGCCGGCCGCCTGCAGCGCCACCGCCTCGCCGGCCGCGCGCATCAACGCGTAGCCGCTGCGGCCCCGGGTCATCGCCGCCGCCTCGGCCGCCCGCATCTGCGCGACCGTGATGATCTCCGCCGGTATGGTCATGATCGTTCCTTCGGGCGCAGCATGGCACGGCGCCAGGTGCGCGGGGCAGGCCGATGCAGCTGGCGGAATTCGTGCTGGCGGTGCTGCTGATGGAGCTCACGCCCGGTCCCAACATGGCTTATCTGGCCGCGCTGTCCCTGGCGCAGGGGCGGGCGGCGGCACTGTATGGCGTGCTGGGGGTGGCGGCGGGGCTGGCGGTGCATGCGGCGCTGGCGGCGCTGGGCGTGGGCGCAGCCGTTGCCGCCTCACCTTGGCTCTACCAGGTTTTGCGCTGGGCCGGGGTGGCCTTCATGCTGTTCCTGGCCTGGGAGGGCTGGCGCGGCGCGGACGCGGCCGAGGCGGCACCTGCGCCCGGCCTGACGGCGGGCCGGCTGGTGCTGCGCGGCTTTGTCACCAACGTGCTCAACCCCAAATCCATCATGTTCTTCGTCGCCGTGGTGCCGGGCTTCATCGCCCCCGGCGCGCCGGTCACGCCGCAGCTGGCGCTGTTGGGCGGTGTTTATGTCGGCATCGCCACCACGGTGCATCTGGCCATCATCCTGGGCGCCGCGGCGCTGCGGCCCTGGCTGATGGCTGAGCACCGCATCCGCCTGGTACGCCGCAGCCTGTCGCTGCTGCTGGTGCTGGCGGCGCTGTGGCTTGCCTGGTCCACCGGCCTGCGCTGAGCACTCAGTCGACCGCCACCACCAGCTTGCCGAAATTACTCCCCTGCAGCAGGCCGATGAAGGCCTGGGCCGCATTCGCCAGCCCCCGCACCACATCCTCCCGCGCGGTCATCTTCCCCGCCGCCACATGGCCCAGCATCTCGGCGCGGAACTGCGGGTAACGCTGCCAGCCCTTATCGCTGACGATGAAGCCCTGCACCCGCAGCCGCTTGCGCACCACCGGCCCCAGATTGGGCCCGGCCGGCGCGCCGGAGGCATCGGCGCCAGGAGCTTCGTTGTATTGCGCGATCATCCCGCACATCACCATGCGGCCGAAATCGCGCAGCCGCGGCCACACCGCGGCCTGCACCGCGCCGCCCACATTCTCCCAGTAGACGTCGATACCGTCCGGGCAGGCGGCGTCGAGCTGCGCGTTCAGGTCTCCGCGATGGTCCACGCAGGCGTCAAAGCCCAGCGTCTGTGTCACGAAGTCGCATTTCGCCCGGCCGCCGGCGATGCCGATAACGCGGCAGCCCGCGATGCGGCCCAGCTGTCCCACCACCTGGCCCACCGCGCCCGAGGCGGCACTCACCACCATCGTCTCGCCGGCCCGCGGCAGGCCGATATCCTGCAGGCCCACCCAGGCGGTCAGCCCCGGCATGCCCAGCAGGCCCAGGTTGCGTTCCAGAGGCACTTCGCTGGCGGTGATGCGGCGCAGGCGCGCGGCGGGTACCGCGCAGAAACGCTGCCAGCCATTGCCGCCCATCACCGTGTCGCCCACGGCGAAATCCGGGGAACGGCTGGCGACCACCTCGCCTACCGTGGCGCCCTCCATCACCGCGTTGATGGCAACCGGCGCGGCATAGGATTTCGCGTCGCTCATCCGGCCGCGCATGTAGGGGTCCAGGCTGAGGAAGCGGTTGCGGACCAGCACTTCGCCCTCTGAAGGGACTGGCACCGGCTGCTCGACCAAGGTGAAATCATCGGGCAACGGCGCGCCCACCGGGCGGCGGGCCAGAAGCACGGCGAGGTTGGTTTCGGTCATTCCGAATTGTCCTGAACGTTGGAATGCGGCAGGCTACCCCTCATGACACCCCCCCGCTACCGCACCGACCATATCCACTACCGCACGCTGAATGCGGCGGTCTCTGCCCGCTTCTGGATCGACGTGTTCGGCGCGACGGAGACCAGCCGCGCGGTCGTCAACGGCCACCTGCGGGTGGTGCTGGACCTGGCGGGGCTTGCGGTCTTTGTCGAGGAAGTGCCCGAAGGGACCGGCGCGCCGCCGCCCGCGCCGTATCTGGGGCTCGAACACCTGGCGCTGGTGGTGGACGATCTGGATGCGGCGGTGGCCGACCTGACCGCAAAGGGCGCCACCCTGGCGCGGCCGGTCAGCAGCCCGAGGCCCGGCGTGCGGATCTGCTTCGTGGCGGCGCCGGACGGCGCGCAGGTGGAGCTGTTGGAGCGGACCGGCGGCTAGAGCGTACTCGCACCGCGGCAGGCCTAAATCGCTCCGTGATGGGTAAGCGCACCCGCTATCCACAGCCACGCACAGGGACGGGGCGGGACCCGGCGGCTATAAAGCCGCCATGAACAGCATCCACCCCGAGTCTGCCGGCCTGTTCGGCCAGTCGCTCCGCCTGCCGCCGCAAAATCTTGAGGCGGAACAGGCGCTGCTCGGTGCCCTGCTGTCCAACAACAAGGCGTTCGAGCGGGTGTCCGAATTCCTCGCCCCGGAACACTTCGTCGACCCGATCCATGGCCGCATCTACACCGCCATCCGCAGGCGCGTGGAGAACAACGCGCTGGCTGACGTGGTCACGCTCAAGGGGGAATTCGAACACTCCGGCGTGCTGGCCGAGGTGGGCGGCACGACCTACCTGCTGCAGTTGGTCAGCGCCACCGTAGGCATCATCAATGCCGGCGAATATGGCCGGCTGATCCATGATTGCTGGGTGCGGCGGCAGCTCATCGACGTGGGCGAGACGGTGGTCAACCGCGCCTTCGGGGCGGAGCCGGAGCTGGAGGGCAGCGGCCAGATCGAGGCCGCCGAGCAGCAACTATTCGACCTGGCGACCGGCGGCGCCAATGAGGGCGGCGCCATCACCTTCGAACGCGCCCTGGCGCTCGCGGTCGAATCGGCCGCGAAGGCCAAGGCGCATGGCGGCGGCGTTTCCGGCCTGCCGTCCGGGCTGCGCGACCTCGATGCCCGGCTGGGCGGCCTGCACGGGTCGGACCTGTTGATCCTGGCCGGCCGGCCAGGCATGGGGAAAACCGCGCTGGTCACCAAGATCGCCTTCGGCGCCGCTCAATCGCTGATGCGGGACCTCGAACCTGGCGAAGTCGCCAAAGGGTGCGTCGCCATCTTCTCGCTGGAGATGAGCGCCGAACAGCTCGCCAACCGATTGCTGGCGGAGAGCAGCCGCATCTCGGGCGACCGCATTCGCCGCGGCGAGATCAACCAGCAGGAATTCGACAAATTCTACGCCGCCTCGCGCGAGCTCTCGACCCTGCCGATGATGATCGACGATACGCCGGCGATCACGCTCTCGGCACTGCGCACCCGCTGCCGGCGCCTCAAGCGCACCCGCGGGCTGGAACTGGTGGTGGTGGATTATTTGCAGCTGATGCGGCCCGCCGCCGGCACCAAGCCGGATAACAGGGTGCTGGAAATCTCCATGATCACCCAGGGGCTCAAGGCGATCGCCAAGGAACTCTCGGTCCCCGTCATCGCCCTCTCGCAGCTCTCCCGCGCTGTCGAACAACGCGAGGATAAGCGGCCACAGCTTTCGGACCTGCGGGAATCGGGCTCGATCGAACAGGACGCCGACGTGGTCATGTTCGTCTATCGCGACGACTACTACCTGAAGCAACGCGAACCCAAGGAATCCGCCTTCGACCAGGGCGACAAATACCAGGCCGCCATGGACCGCTGGAAAGTCGACATGGAGCGCGCCCACAACAAAGCCGACCTGATCATCGCCAAACAACGCCACGGCCCAACCGGCACCATCCCCCTGTTCTTCGAAGCCGAATTCACCCGCTTCGGCGACCTGGACGTCACGCATGATGGAGGCGGGTATGATTAGGGGGTTGCGAGCGCGACTCCAGGGAAGGCGCTGCCTTCCCCGGACCCCATCCGCCAGGGGCGACCCGCCCCTGGACCGTGATAAGTTGGGGTTTGGGGGAGGGGGCAGGCGCCCCTCTGCCGACACGACCGCAAGTCCCCTCCCTCAAACACAAACCCCCTGGGGTGCAGGGGCCTTTCGGCCCTTGCCGGATGGGGTCCAGGGGAAGGCAGAGC
>JACMRO010000041.1 GCA_014376425.1 Rubritepida sp. | reverse complement strand
GCGACAGCGCCTCCTCGGTCCGGCCGGATATGTCGGCGGCCCGAAGCCCCCCCAGGGCGCCCTGGAACAGCGCCCCGAAGGCGATGCCGGTGATCAGCAGCGCCACCAGTACTTCGAGCAGGGAAAAACCCCCATCTTGCGGAGGATCACGGCGCATCAGTCACGCTGACCCGGCCGGTGAGCCAATCCACCCCAACCCAGGCCCGTGTCGCGCCACCAGCGACGCCGACGCGGCCACCGCTGGAACTGCCATCGGGCAGAAAGTCGATGCCGCCGATCTGCTCGCCGGCGGTCAGGCCGGCGACTGCCGTCATGGTCAGGGTCAAGCCGCGCGGCAGGGCCTGGACCGGCCCGGTGCCGACGCGGTAGCCGCCCGCGACATCGAGGACAAAGACCACCCGCTCCCCGCCGGAGATCGCCTGAGCGCGGGCCAGGCGCAGCGCCTGCGACACCTGCGTGGCCGCCGCGCGTGCCTCCAGGCTAGGACTGCGCGGTGGGCCGCGGCCCAATACCATGCTGGCCGAGAGCCCCAGGATCGCCAGAACCACCAGCACTTCGATCAGCGAGAAGCCGGCATCGGTTTGGGCACGACCCGGCACTCGAAACGGCACGCTTCTGTGGTCCAGCCCGAGCGTGACGACGGGAGGCCGCTTCGGCAGTCGACTAATTCGCCAGGTCATTGAGGCTCAGCATGGCCAGCAGCAGGGCCGAGACGATGCTGGCCACCGCTGCGCCCATGACAATCGTGATGGCCGGAACCAGCAGCGCTACCAGCCGTTGCAGCCCGAGCCGGGATTTCTCCTCATGGATGGCGGCAGCGCGCAGTGCCATGTCGCCCAGCGCCGCCTCCTCGCCCAGCTGCAACAGGTGCACGGTGCGGACAGGAAAAACGCCCGAGGCGCCAAGCCCCACCGCCAGCCCGCCACCGGCCTTGATCTCTTCCATTGCGGTGTCGATGGCGGCCATCGCCGCGGTGTTGCCGACGGTGTCGCGGGCAATGCCCAGCGCGCCGACCAGCGCCATGCCGTTGTTCAGCAGGGTGCCAAGGGTGCGGGTGAAACGCGCGGCGACCACTTCCCGCGCCAGGCCGCCGACGATCGGCAGTCGCAGCATAAAGCGGTCCACCGGCAGCCGGAAGCCCGGCCGCTTCAGCGCCTGGCTGATGACAAGGCCGAGCAGCAGCAACGCCACCAACGCCTGCAGCCCGTAACCCGAGACAAGGTCGCCAGCGGCGATGAGCAGCTTCGTCGGCCCGGGCAGAGCGGCGCCGTTCTGCTCGAACAGCGGGACGAACTGCGGCAGCACCTGGGTCAGCAGCAGCGCGATGGAGCCTATCGCCGCCACCATCAGCAGGCTGGGATAGATCAGCGCCGACTGGATGCTCGACACCATGGCACGCTCACGCTCCATCAGCTCCGCCATCTGGTCCAGCGTTGCGGCCAGGGTGCCGCCCGCCTCGCCGGCGCGAATCAGGCCGACAAACAAGGGAGAGAAGCTGCGCGGCTGCTGCGCCAGGGCGGTGGCCAGGGGGGCGCCATCGCGCACCGCATCGCGGATGCGTTCCAGCACCGCCCGTACCCGCGGCCGGGTGTTGATCTGCAGCAAAAAGCGCAGTGCCCGGTCGAGGTCCTGGCCGGCTGACAGCATGAGCGATAATTCACGGGTGAATTCCGTCACGTCCTGGGCCGAGAGGGCTCGGGCGCCGCCCAGCTCCAGTGTCAACAGATCCTGCCAGAAGCCGCCGGCGAGATCAGGCTCAGCCTTGATGGGGATGTTGCCGTCGCGCTGCAGGCGCGCAATCACCGCGGCCTCGTCGGGCGCGTCCATGGTGCCGTTCAGCGTCTCGCCGCTGCGGCTTATGGCGGTGTAGCGGAAAGCGGGCATATCTCGTTACGGCTCAGACTTCGGCGCGGATGCTCTGGACGACTTCCTCGATGGTCGTGGTCCCGGCGAGCGCCGCATCCAGACCGGCATCGAACATCGTTACCATCCCGGCTTCCACGGCGGCGCGCTCGATCTCTGCATGCTCGGCGTGGCTGAAGATCAGCTTCTCGATGTTGGCGTTAGGCTCCAGGAATTCGGCGATGGCAAGCCGGCCGGAAAACCCGGTCTGCCGGCAGTTCGGGCAGCCGACGGGGTGCCAGAGCGTGACCGGCGCGCCCGGCGTTTGCCCCGGCCGGCGGTCGAGGCCGAAGCGCTGCACCAGCTCATCGGGCGCGACCTCGGCCCGGCGGCACTGCATGCACAGCCGCCGCACCAGCCGCTGCGCCATCACGCCGCGCAGCACCGCGTTCAGCAGGTAGCCCTCCAGCCCCATGTTCCGCAGCCGCGAGATCGATGCCGCGGCCGAGTTGGTGTGCAGCGTGGACAGCACGAGATGCCCGGTCAGCGCGGCCTGCACCGCCACCTGCGCAGTCTCCAGGTCGCGGATTTCGCCGACCATGATGACGTTGGGGTTGTGCCGCAGAATGGAGCGCAGCAACGAGGCGAAATCCAGCCCGATCTGCGGCTTGACCTGGATTTGCGTGATGCCGGCCAGGCGATACTCGATGGGATCCTCGATGGTGACGACCTTGCGTTCGACCGAATTCAACGCCAGCAGGCCAGTGTAGAGCGTGGTCGTCTTGCCGCTGCCGGTCGGCCCGGTCACCAGCATGATGCCGTTGGGCAGCGCCATGGTTCGGGTCAGGATGTCGATCATCGGCGCCGAGAGGCCGAGCTTGTTGTAGTCCAGATCGACGACGCTGCGGTCGAGCACCCGCAACACCACGGTCTCGCCATGCAGCGACGGGATGGTAGCGACGCGGAAGTCGATTTCCTGCCCGCGCACCGCCAGCTTGATGCGGCCATCCTGCGGCAGCCGGCGCTCGGCGATGTCGAGCCGCGCCATGATCTTAATGCGCGACGTGATCGCGGCTGTCAGGCGGGAGGGCGGGGCCTCGGCCTCGTGCAGCAAGCCGTCGTAGCGGTAACGGATCCGCAGCCGGTCCTCGAACGGTTCGATGTGGATATCGGAGGCGCGGGTTTCGACGGCGCGGGCGATGATCTGGTTGACCAGGCGAATGACCGGCGCCTCGCTGGCCAAGTCCTTCAGCCGCTCTGAGTCGTCATCCGAGGTTTCGGCCTGGCCGCCCTCCTCCGCTGTGGACGGGCTGCCGCCTTCGGGGTGCAGCCGGGCGAAGGCCGCCTCAAGCTCGATCGGCACGGCGACTTCCAGCCGGATCGGCTGGCCAGTGGCGGCGGCGGTGGCATTGGCCAGGAACGGGTCCAGCGGGTTTGCCGCCGCCACCACAAGAGCCCCGTCCTCGACGCCCAGCGGCAGAGCGCGACTGTCACGCAGAAAGCGAAAGGAAAGGCCGTCGGTCTCCGGCGGAATTTCGATCGGGTAACGATCGGGCGTCACCACTCGCAGGCCCAGCAACTCGGCAAAGGCGGCGGCCAACTCGCGCTCGGTCAGCAGGCCAAGCTGGAGAAGCACACCGTCCAGGGCCAGGTCGCCATCCTCGGCGACGCGACGGGCCCGGTCGATGGCGCGCTCGTCGCAATGGCCGCGGGCGACCAGCAGCGCGGTCAGATCGGCCAGCCCTGGCACTTCGCGGGTGATTTGCGGTGCCGCCGCCATCTCTGTTATTGCCCTTGCTGACGTCTGATGTGGGCCAGGGGCGGCGTGCATGCAAGCGGTAGGGCGGTTAGGGCGCATCGTGGAACCATACCTGCCGCTGCTGGTCGCACCTTTCATTGGTCTTCTGCTGGGCGGGGTCGTTGTCGCCGCCGCGCCGGCCACCATCGGTGCCGAAGCCGGCCAATCCCGCCTGCGCTTCCGGGTCGGCATGGCGGCCGGCGCTGTGGCGATCGCGCTCGCCGCCGTGCTCACCCCGCCTGACATTTTTCTTGCCTGGGCAAACTCTTTCCTGGGCTGGGGGCTGCTCGCGCTTGCATGGATCGACGGACGACATTTGCGCCTGCCCGATGCGCTGACGCTGCCGCTGCTGCTGCTGGGGCTGGGCGCCGCCTGGCTGCTGGAGCCCTGGCTGCTCACCGATCGCGCGACCGGCGCGATCCTTGGTTATGTGGCCTTCCGCCTGATCGGATGGGGCTATGCAGCCTGGCGTGGGCGGGACGGGCTGGGGCAAGGCGACGCCAAGCTGCTGGCCGCCGGCGGCGCCTGGGTAGGCGCCGAGGATCTTTCATGGGTCGTCATGCTTGCGGCCATAGCCGGCATCTGCTGGTTTGGCCTGCGGTCCATGCAAGGCGTGCCGGTAACGGCGCGGTCGCGCGTGCCTTTCGGCCCGTTTCTGGCGCTGGCAATCTGGACCGTGCGAATGGCACAGGTATTCGGCTGAAGCTGATTGCCCCGCCGGTGATCAAAAATTTCCCGTTGCCAGCCGAAAGATCGGTTGATCCGGCGCAAGCTCGAGGACGAGCGGCGCCGGCGCTCCGTCCGTCTGGCAGATGGCCGCAACCTCACCATCGGCGATGACCACGTCTGCCCATGCGGGAGGTTTGGCATCCGGCGGCTCGCCGGCCAGGATTACGGTGGCGCCCGCCAGCCGGGCAAGGCGCAGAGCGTGCACAGCTGGGGCTGAACATTCCTGCCAACCCGACAGCACCAGCAACCTGTCCCCCGGCCCGGCCTCGAAATGCTCGTCAGAGATGACTGCCGGCAGGCCCAGCGCGCGGGCAGCGGCCAGACGGTCCAGGATCAGCGTGCCCGCTTCCTCGCGCAGCGCCCCGACCTGCCAGCCGCGATGCACCGTGGCCAGCGCACGGCTCAGCTCCGACAACGCGCCCCTTGTCGTTGCCGAAAGAAGTAGCAGGCGGCGCGGCAACCGACGGGGAAAGGTGGCAGCCAGGGCGGCTGCGACGGCACGAAGGTCGGCGCCGGTGCCAGCCGCGCGGCGACCGGCGCGGTCGAGCGACAGAAGGGCCGAGGGCGCGTAGCCGGCCTCAATGGCGCGGGCGTAGCGCGCGGCCAGGATCTCAGGCGAAAGGTGCTCACGGGCGTGGTCAAGCGCCATCCGTCCCAGCGTCCTGCGGGCCTGCGGGTTGTCGGCCAGGCGAAGCAGCGCGTCTGCGATGGCGCCGGCGTCGGCCTCGTCCGGCAGCAGGACCAGCGCTTCCGCCGGCAGTTCGGCTGAGGCGCCGTGTGCGTTGGCGATGATCGGCAGGCCCGCGGCCATGGCATCGGCGAGCGCCGCTGAGGACTCGCCGCGCGACCCGCGCCGTAGCTGCACCGCCACATCGGTCGCGGCCAGCCACTGGCGGTACACCTCCACCGGGAGCCGGCCCGTCACTGTCACACGGCCATTGAGGCCAGCCTTCTCTGCCGGGCGGAGGGCGATGCCCGCGTCAGGCTCCGGCGCGCCGGCAAAGACCAGGACTGCTTCCGGGCGCCCGGCGAAGGCGGCGGCGAAACCGGCCACGACCAGATCAGGGCATTTTGTCATTGCCATCATGCCAAAGCTGGTCACAACCAACGCTTCGGCGGGGATGCCCAGGGCTTCGCGCGCCGCTGCGCGGGTCGGTAGTTCTGGAATCGCGCGCAGCAGAGGGAGAACATCCAGTAGCCGGAGTTCAGGGCCCACCACATCGCGCTGCATCTGTGCTGCGTGCCGCGAATGCACGATCACACCCAACCCATCACGCAAAATCGGCATGCTGCAGGGCAGGTTGGAAAGCACCGTATTCAGCCCGTCGCGCACGAACAACTGCAGCCCAGCCCAGCCCTCAGCCTCGAACAGCAGGGGCGGCAGGCCACCCGCGTTGGACTGGCTGCGAATCATTAACGCGCCACTCAAATAAACGTCGTGCTGGACGACAATTCCAGGCACTTCCGGCAGCAGCCCCCCAAGCGCCAGGGCGTGAAATTCCGAATTGCCGATCTGATACAACACGCGGTCGAATTCTCTGGACCGGCTTGGCAAGGTCGCTTCCGCCGCAACCGCGAAGGCGCTGGTCAGGTCGGCGTCCACCGTTTCAGGCGAAGGGCTGAATAATGTGATGTCATAATGCGCAGCGAGCGCCGGCAGCAACTCGGCGGAGTAATCTGCGATGCCGCTGGCATCGGGCGGCAGGGGGGAGACGAAAGCGAGACGCGGCCGCCCGGGTGGCGCCGCGGGCTTCGCGGGCAAGGATTCCAACGCATCCCAGGCGCGGGCCGCACATGCTTCCCAGGTAAAGGTGGCCGCGCGGGCACGGCCATGGGCCTGCAGCCTTTCCAGCAGTGCCGGGTTGCTCAGAACCGCTTCTATGCGGCCGCTGATGCTCGCCGGGTCGGTCGGGTCGAACAACGCCTCGGGGTCGCCCACGACTTCGGGCAGGCTGGAATTGTTGCTGGCCAATGTGGCGGTTCCGCAGGCCATGGCCTCCAGCGCCGGCAGGCCGAACCCCTCATGCAGCGACGGAAACACAAACAAGGCGGCGGCACTGTAGAGTGCCGGGAGGTCGGCTTCCGCCACCCACGGGATCAGCACCGCCTCGCCCGGCTCAAGCCCGGCGTTGCTAAGCAGTGCCGCGAAGGCCGCGGGATCGATCTTGCCGACGATGACGGCGCGGTAGCGGGCGCGAAGCCCCGCCGGCAGCAGGGCCATGGCGCGTAGCAAGCCGGCCTCGTTCTTGCGCGGCTCACCGGCCCCCAGAAACAGCACATATTCTTTGGGCAGGCCAAGGCGGGCCTTGAAGGCCGGCACATCTGCAGGGGTGTGCAGGACAAAGCGTGGGCTCACCCCGGCCCGCAGATTAATCACCCGGTTCGCCGCCATATGCAGATGG
>JACMRO010000480.1 GCA_014376425.1 Rubritepida sp. | reverse complement strand
TCTCGAAACGCTCGGTGGAATAGTTCACCACATGATCCACCCCCAGCGCCTCGGCCTCCGCCCGCTTGGCCTCGGAGCCTATGGTGCCAATCACGGTGCAGCCGATTGCCTTGGCCATGCGCACGGCGATGGTGCCGATGCCCGCGCCGACGGCATGGATGATGACGGTCTCGCCCGGCTGCAGCTGCGCGTTGTCGAACAGCATGTGCTGCACGGTAGCGTAGGTGACGGCGGCGGTGGCGGCGTGCTCGGCCGGCACGCCGGCGGGCACCGGCACGCACAGCCGCGCGGGCACATTGGTGATTTCCTGCGCGAAGCCGTCCAGGTGGAAGCCGCGCAGGCCGGCGATGGCCTCGCACAGATTCTCGCGGCCGGCCTGGCAGGCCGGGCAGACCCCGCAGGTGATGGCGCCGTAGGGCACCATCAGCGCGCCCACCGGCAGGCTGACGCCCGCGCCGCAGGCGATGACCTCGCCCACCGCCTCGACCCCCACGGTGATGGGCAAAGTGCGTTTGGCAAAGGCCATGCCGCGAAAGCCCCACAGGTCGATGTGGTTCAGCGCGACGGCGCGCATGCGCAGCCGCACCTCACCGTCGGCGGGCCGTGGCGGCGGTTCGATCTCGGTGAGGCGGAGGTCGCGTTCGGTAAACAAGCGGAGTGCGCGCATGGCCCGGCGATAGCAGCCGGGGGGGCGGGCGCCTAGCTAGCGCTTGCGGTGGAGGAAGCCGGCCATCATGGCGCGTGGCTCGTCGCTGTCCCAGCTGGCCGCGAAGGCCGGGATGCCGGCCGCGACGGCTTGCGACAACGGCAGGTCCTCCCAGGCGGTGATCAGCGCCTTCTGGCGGCGAATGGCGGCGGGGCCTGCCTCAGCGATCAACGCGCACCATTCGGCGCAGGCGGCGTCCAGATCATCGGCCACGCGCTCCAGCAAGCCCCAGCGTTCCATCTCCGCCGCGTCGAAGGTTTCGCCCAGCAGCAGCAGGCGCCGCGTGCGCCCCCAGCCGATCAGCCCGGGCAGCAGCGCTGCCTCGACCACCGAGGGGATGCCCACGCGCACCTCGGGCATGCCGAAACGTGCCGTGGTGGCGGCGATCCGCAGGTCGCAGGCTGCCGCGATTTCCAGCCCCGCGCCCAGGCACCAGCCATTGATCCGCGCGATGACCGGCACCGGGCAGGCGCGAATGGCGGCGCAGGCGGCGTGCACCCCCTCGATGAAGGCCTGGCCCTGGGCCGGTGTTTCGATACGCCCCATCTCGTTGATGTCGGCGCCGCCGATGAAGGCGCGGTCGCCCTCCCCGGTCAGGATAACGGCACGTGCCGTCCCCGGCACGGCGGCGAATGCGGCCGCCAGCGCGCCGAGCGACGTGCTGCCCAGCGTGTTGAGCTTGCGGTCATTGGCCACGGTGATGCGGGCCGTGGCGTCGCTGAAGTCGGTCGTGATCAAGATGTGGGCTCTCCAGCGTTGGGGGGGCGGGGTCGGCCACGGCGGTATCGCGGTGCCCTCAATGCATGACATCCCCGCCATTGGGCGACAGGCAAGCCCCTGCATAGAAGGGCCCACCCGGGCCGGCCAGCAGCAGGATGGTGGCGGCGATATCCTCGGGCGTGCC
>JACMRO010000479.1 GCA_014376425.1 Rubritepida sp. | reverse complement strand
CTCCGCGGCGCGCAGCGCGGCCAGCATGGGGGGGAAGTCGGTCACTGCGGCGCGCACATCGGCCAGCGTGGCGGCGACCAGCGCCTCGGTCGCCGCGCCGCCGGTGTCGGCGCCGGCGAAGCTGATGCGCATCATGCTCTCCCGCAACGGGCCCTCGCCGATGCTGACGAGGCCGCCCTGCGCGTCGCGCGTCACCGCCAGCACCGGGTGCAGCACCTGCCGCGGCGGCCGGCCAGCGCGGACCAGGGCCGCCAGCACGCTGTCCACCAGGAAAGGCATGTCGTCGGTGACGATCTCCAGCACCGGATGGGCGAAGCGGCCGGCGGGCAGCACCCGCAGCCTGGCCTGGCCGGGCGGGCGGCTGGCGGCCAGGCCGAACAGGCTCGTGGTCATCGCCGCCAGTGCCTCGGGCGGCGTGCCGGCAAGGTCGTCAAGCGGGATGGAGCCCAGCAGGGGTCGCAACAGCGCGTTGGCGCCCAGCCCCGGCGGCAGCGCCGCCTCGGCCAGCCGCCACACCTCCTCGCGCACCGGGTCGGCAAGGCTGGGGCTCTGGGTGTCGGGCATGCGTGGGCTTCCTGGTTGCCGGTGCTGAACCGCATCTTGTGGCAGGCTGAAGTTAGCATGGTTTCTACGTTCTCCAGCAGCGATTAGCCGGACGGTAACCACCTGCTGGGTTAATGACCGCAACGGCGCAGAAGGCGTTGGCGATCCGGCGGCAGGGCGGCAATACGCCGCGTGGCGCGCCGCGCGGTGCCCCTCGACACGTCGACACTTTCGCAATCGGGGCACCGCCACATGCGTCGCTGTCGCGTCATGTCGCCGCAACCAGGCGCAAATCACGACCAAACTGGCTTTGCCGTCCGACACGATCTTCGCGATCACGGAACAGTCGAAGCAGGAGGTGCGGACCGATGATGCAGGGGAAGCGTTCGCGCTGGCGAAGGCCGCATGCGGCATTCAGCCCGGACCCAGGTTTCGCCGCGCGCGGTTCGGCGCCGGGGGAAATCCCGCCCGGGCATGATCTGGTCGCTGGCCTGTTGGCCGAGGATGCGCGATCGGCGAGGCGCGAATTGTGGCTGGGCCTGCAGCTGGCGGCGGCCGCGGCGGCGCTGCTGGCCGCGGGCGTGGGCATCCCGCTGCTGGCGCTGGCCTTCACCGCGGCGCCGCTGATCGGCGTCGGGATGGAGATTTTTGACTGGCTGAGCCGCCGCCGGGCGTGAAACCCGGGCCGGGCTGATGCTAGACTGCCCGCATGAACCTCGCCGCACTGCTCGCCCCGGTCTTGCCCGAGACCTTCTTTGCCGAATATCACGACCGCAAGCCGCTGCATGTCCAGGGTGGCGCCGCGAAATTCGCCGCGGTGCTGGGCTGGCGCGGCATCAACCGGCTACTCGACATGACGCATATCTGGTCGAGCCAGTCGCTGAAGCTGTTTCTGGACGGCAAGCCGGTCGAACCGGCACAGTATTGCGCCAGCGCGGTATCGCGCGAGGGCGGCCAGGGCCAGCAGCCAGACGCCCGGAAGGTGGCCGAATGGGTCGCCAAGGGCGCGTCGATCGTGATGAACGACGTGGACAGCCTGACGCCGGGGCTGGCCAGCGTCTCGGCCGCGCTGGAGGGCGCGGGCCTGGGAAAGGCGCAGGCCAACGCCTACATTTCGTGGCAATCGCACAAGGCCTTTCCGGCACATTACGACACGCATGACGTCTGGGCCGTGCAGGTCGAGGGCGAGAAGATCTGGAATGTTTGGGAGGGGCGCGCCGAATGGCCGATCTCCCACCCGGTCTTCCGTAGCCAGGACCAGGCGCACCACGAACAGGCCAAGGGAAAGCTGCGCGAGCGGGTTCTGCTCAAGACCGGCGACCTGCTGTATCTGCCGCGCGGCTGGTACCATGACGCGCTGGCCGAGGCGCCGGCTTCCGTCCACATCGCCTACGGCACCCACGCCGTGCTGGGGATGGACGCGTTGAACATCCTGACCGAGCGGGTGTTGTACGAACCGCTGTTCCGCCAGCCGCTGCCGCGGCAGGACGGCAGTGCGGCGGCGAAATTCGCCCTCACCCAGCGCGTCGGGCAGCTTGGCGCCCGGCTGGCCGAATTGGCGAAGGATCCCAAGGTACTGGGGGTGCTGGAAGGCTTCATCGCCAATCATCGCTACCAGCGCGGCGGCAATGATCTGCTGGCGACGCGCGGGTTGGCCGCGCCAGCGGCCGTGGCAGGCGACGAGGCCCCCGGGTTCCGCGTGCTGGCCGGCGGCGTGCGGCCGGTGCGGCGCGGCGCCGAATGGGTGCTGAAGACCGAAGCGGGCGCCCTGCCCCTGGCGCCGTCCGAGGCGGAGGCGGCCGCCTGGCTGCTGGCCCGCCCCGATGTGACCGAGGCCGAATTGCGCGCCGCCCATCCGGGCGTGGACGCGGCAGCCCTGCTGGGCCGGCTGGCCGGCGCCGGCCTGGTGCTGGCGGCGTGAGGGGGCTGGCACTGGCTTTGATGCTGTCGGCCGCGCCCGCCATGGCGCAACCACGCGACTTCAACTGCGTCGGCGCGGCCGAGCTGCAGGACGACGCCTACGCCATCACATTCCCCGTCCGTGGCGACCGGGTGGGAGACGATGCGCGCAGCCCGCTGCGTGCGGCGGCAGAACTGGCGCGCAGCGCGCCGGCCCGCAACATCTGCGTGCTGGGCCACGCGCTCGGCACCGAGGGCGGCGCGACCACCGGCGCCCGGCTGGCGGCGCGCCGGGCAGCCGCCGTAGCGCTTGAATTGTCCAGGCTGGGCATCGAGCGCGACCGCATCCGCGCCGAGGCCCGCGTCGCAGGCTTCACCCGCAGCAGCGCGGCCCGGCCGTCGCGCGGCGCCACCATCGTGGTGCTACCCTAGCAGGCTGCTGAAAACTGGGCGGGTCGGCTTGGCGGGGCCTCTCCGCGCGGGATTCGTTAGTCTCCTGGCAGGATGCGATCACATCCTGCCTGCGGCCCGGCTTTTCCTGGCCGAAAAGTCCCTCGCCAACTCTCAGCCGCCAGTTTTTCAGCAGCCTGCCAGCGGGGGAGCGACGGCTTTTCGGGCGAGGCAACGACATGCAGCGGCGCCGGATGTCGCTTTATTCTACGGAGAAACACTGCGCGGCCGGCGGTCCAGTCGTTCTGCAGCCCTTTCAGGGCAGGCAGACCGGACGGGCGGCGGCCATGGGCGGCGCAGGGGGTGGTCATGGCCGCACGGCCACCGGCCATGCGCAGGACGCCGGTATTCCATCGCAGGCACAGGCACGCCCTTGTCCCCCTGCCCTTGCAGGCAACCGGCGCCACCCCTCATTGTTGAGCCGGAACCGATGAGGACACACATGCGCGAACGCCTGGGCTTCCTTTTCGCGATTGCCATCGCCGCGACCCCCGTCCTGGCCCCGGTTTCGGGCGCCATGTGGGGCACCGCATGGGGCACAGCCTGGGCTCAGAAGCCGGGTGGACCGCCCACCGGCGCCCCGCCCCCGCGCGGCGCTACGGCGCCGGAGCGCAGCCTGGAGGTCGTCAACCGCAGCGACACCACGGTGCGCCAGGTCTTCATCTTCCAGCCTGCCCAGGCCGGCCGCAGCGAGGGGCCGGACCGGCTGGGCACCGAGGTGCTGCCCACCGGCCGCTCCATCACGCTCCGGCTAGGCCGCGTGGCACAGTGCCAGGCGCAGCTGCGGGCGATCTGGGAAGATGCGACCGAGGAGACGGTTCCGGTGAACATCTGCACCGCCCAGCAATTCATCTTCACCGATGAGCGCCGGCGCGACATTCCGCTGGCGAACAACACCGACAACCAGCTGACGCAGTTGTTCATCTTCGAACGCGGCAGCACCGAGCCCGGGCCGGACCGGCTGGGCGCTGCCTCCGTGCCGCCGAATGACAGTTTCCGCGTGCGCATCCGCGGTTTTGCCGCCTGCCAGGTGACGGTGCGCGCCGCTTTCCAGGGTGCCCCGGCGGAAACTCGCCAGGTGGACATCTGCGCCGAGCCGCGCCTGGCCTTCGGGGACGCATCGGTGCCGCTGCGCGAAGTCACGGTGACCAACCGATCCTCGGTCACGCTGCAGAGCGTCTTCGCCAGCCGCACGCCCGGCTGGGGCGCCGACCGGCTGGGCGACGCGGTGCTGGAGCCGGGGCAAAGCTTCCCCATGCGGCTGCGCTCGGCCGAGTGCCAGATGCGGATGCGCGCGGTGTTCCAGAACCGGCGCGAGGAGGTGCGCGAGGCGGTGGATGTCTGCGCCGGCCAGCCCATCGTCTTCCTGGGTGCGCGGCGCCTGGCACTGGGCAGCGTCTACGAACGGCCAATCCAGGGCATCTATCTCTCGGCGGTCGAGGCAGCGGATTGGGGCGGCAACCAGCTGGCCGCGCCGCTCGCCAATGGCGGCACCGCGGAGATCAGCCAGGATGGCGGCTGCCAGGCCGACCTGCGCGTCGTCTTCGATAATAACGCGGCCGAGGAGCTGCGCGGCTTCGACATGTGCCGCAACGCCGCCATCACGCTGCGGCCGGGTTGGGTAACGGAGGCACGGCCATGAACGAGAACACGGAATATGAAGGCCTGTGGCAGGTCGTGGCCGCGCATGGCTGGCGCGGCACCACCATGGCGCGCATCGCGCAGGCATCCGGCAGCACGCTGGGCCAACTGCGCGGCCGGGTCTCGGCGCCCGAGGAGCTGATCATCCGCTTCAACAGGATGGTGGACCAGACGGTGCTGGACGGCACCGTGCCCACCCCCGGCGAATCCCCGCGCGACCGGCTGTTCGACGTGTTGATGCGCAGGCTCGATGCGTTGCAGCCGCATCGCGCTGGCATCACCCGCTTCATGCGCGACCTGCCCTTTCACCCGTTGCTGACGATGCTGCTCGGTGCCGGCATGCAGCGCAGCATGGGCTGGATGCTGGAAGCGGCCGGCCTGGGCGCCAGTGGGCCGGCAGGGCTGGCACGCATCCAGGGCCTCACCGCCGTGTGGGTATTCACCCTGCGTGCCTGGACCAAGGATGAGAGCACCGACCTGGCAACGACCATGGCCGCACTGGACAAGGCGCTGGACCGTGCCGATCAGGTTGCCCGCAGCCTGGACCGCAGCCCCGGCGTCGGTGCTGCGCCGATCGACAGTGTTGATCCTGAAAATGCTGCGGTGCAGCAAAAGCTTTGACGGATCGCCCGGGGCGGTTTATGGGGGCGCCATCACACCCGAAAGGAAACCCGACCATGGCCAGCCCGCAGGACGAGTTGATGAAAATGTTCTCGGATTTCAAGATGCCCTCGATGCCCGACATGTCGGCCTTCGCCGAGGCGCAGAAGCGCAACCTCGAGGCGTTCTCCATGGCCAACAAGCTGGCCATGGAAGGCGCGCAGGCCGTCGCCCGCCGCAACATGGAGATCATGCAGCAGGCGATGGGTGAGATGACCGAAGCGATGCAGACCATGGCGAGCCAGGAGCCCGCCGCCGCCAAGGCCGCGCGCCAGGCCGAGCTGCTGAAGGCCGGCTACGAGAAGGCCGTGGGCAACATGCGCGAAATCAGCGAGCTGATCCAGAAGTCGAACGCCGAAGCGCTGGGTGTGCTGAACGCCCGCTTCACCTCGGCGATGGAAGAAGTGAAGGGCCTGGTCGCCAAGGGCCAGGGCTGCCTCCCACACCCACAAAACGCCGCGGGGGTCCCCGCCGCGCCGTTTTGTGGGTGGGGGTGGCAGCCCTGGCCCGTGGCGACCAGGCCCGTCACTTCTTCCATCGCCCAGCTGAAGCGGGCGGTCGGCACACCCAGCGCTTCGGCGCTCGACTT
>JACMRO010000478.1 GCA_014376425.1 Rubritepida sp. | reverse complement strand
GCACATCTGCCGCTGCGCGCCCGCGTGCTGGATGAGAGAACCTTTGCCCCCTGGCCGGTCCACCCCATGCCCGCACTGGGGATGGACACGGCGATACCGCGCAAGGAATTCCGCCAGATGGAGGATTTGCAGCGTCTGGGCACCTACACCGCAGGCCTGGCGCTGTGCGATGCAGGTGCGGCCGGCCTGGGCGCCGGCAAGGACCTGGGCGTCGCTTCCGGCGGCGGCGAGCGTGATGCGGCGCTGGACGAGGCGATCCTTTCCGAACTGTCCGCCATCGCCCCAGAAGCGCGGGAGGCCCACATCCACCGCCGACTGTCGCAGGGGCTGCGGCCGACGCTCTTCCTGGCGCAATTGCCCAATCTCCTGGCCGGCTCGATCTCCATCGTCCACAAGGTTGGCGGCTCATCCCGCACTCTGATGGGCGAGGAGGCCGCGGGGGCGGAGGCGGTGCGCATCGCCGCGGCGCGGGTCGCCGCCGGCACCGCCGCCATGGTGCTGGTGGGCGGCGCCAGCCAGCCGGCGCGGTGGGAGAATCTGCTTATCTACGCCCCCTTTCTGCACCAGGGCGGCTGGTGCCCGACCGCCGCGCGGCCGGGCATGGTGATGGGCGCGCAGGCGGCCTTCCTGGTGCTCGAATCGGCGGAACACGCAGCCGCGCGCGGTGCCAGGGTACTGGCGCGGTTAAGTGGCGTATCGGCGGCACCCGGCCTGGGCATGGTGCCGGCAAGGCCTGGTCTGAACGTCTCGGCCAATGCCGGCGGGCCCGCCGCGGCCGGCGACGAGTGGCTGGCCGACTGGCTGGGCTCGGGGCTTGAGGCGGCGTTCCCGGTCGGTATCGCACTGGCGGCGCTGCGGGTTGCGGCGGGCCATGCGGCAGTGGCGGTGCACGGGTCCGGGCATGCCGATGGCACCTTCTCCGCCGTGGTGGAGCCGGCACGGTGAGCGGCCGCCAGGCAGCGGTGCCGGCGTCCGCATGGGAAGCATCATGAACGACCATCTGGGCCGCCCGCGCATCGCGGTCACCGGCATCGGCCTCGTCACCGCGCTGGGGCAGGACGTCGCCAGCAGCTGGGCCGGGCTGCTGGCCGGCCGTTCGGGCATCCGAGCCATCACCCGCTTCGACACGACCGGCATGCGCAGCAGGATCGGCGGCTGCATAGACCTGCCTGGCGACAGGCCCGGCCAACCCCTGACCGCTGCGGCGCGCATCATCGCATTGGGGGAGCTGGCGTTGGCCCAGGCGATCAGCCAGTCCGGCCTGCCTTATCCTTTTCCCGGGCCGCTCACCCTGGGCCTGCCACCGGTCGAGGTGGAATGGCCGGGGCGGCAGGCGCTGTGGGCCGCGGCGGGCGACCCTCGGCACCCCGCGCTGGTGGCGGTGGCGCCGCAGGTGATGCCTGGCGGGCACCCGTTGGCCGGACCGGCGCGCGCATTGGCCACCCGCTTCGGCACGACCGGCCTGCCGCAGGCGGTGACGACGGCTTGTGCGCCCGGCGCCCCGGCCATCCAGCTGGCGGTGGAGGCAATACGCCGCGGCGAGGCGCGGGCGGTGCTGACCGGTGGCGCCGAGGCGTCGATGACGCCCGAGACGATGATCCGGTTCTCGCTGCTGCAGGCGCTGTCCAGCCGCAACGATCCGCCCGAGGCCGCCTCGCGCCCCTTCACCCTGTCACGCGACGGCTTCGTGATGGGCGACGGCGCGGCCGGGCTGGTGCTGGAGGACATGGCCAGCGCGCGGGCACGCGGCGCCACCGTGCTGGGCGAGATACTGGGCGTGGGCGAACGGGCCGACACCTTCCACCGTACCCGCTCCAGCCCCGATGGGCTGGCGATTTGGGGCGCGATGGCGGCGGCGCTGGCCGATGTCGGGCTGCGGCCCGAGCAGATCGGCTACGTCAACGCGCATGGCACCTCGACGCCCGAGAACGACAAGATGGAGTCGCTCGGCCTGCACCAGCTCTTTGGCGCCACCTGCCCGCCGATCTCCTCGACCAAGTCGATGCTGGGCCCCCCGCTGTCGGCCGCCGGCGCGATTGAGGCGGTGATCTGCCTGCTGGCATTGCGCGACCAGATGCTGCCGCCGACGATCAACCAGGACGATACCGATATGAGCCTGGGTCTGGATGT
>JACMRO010000477.1 GCA_014376425.1 Rubritepida sp. | reverse complement strand
GCGGCAGCGTCGATACCGCCGATCCGGGCATGGGCATGCGGGCTGCGCAGGAACCAGGCGTAAGTCTGGCCGGGGCGATTAATGTCGTCGGTGTAGCGGCCGCGGCCGGAGAGGAAGCGCAGGTCTTCCTTACGCTTCACGCTGGCGCCGATGCCCCCGAAAGGGACCACTGCGTTCATGTCATTCGCTCCCTTGCATGGCGGGGCGGGAGGTTGCTCCCGCACCCGCGCGGACGCGCCACCTGTGCCGGCAGCTTGGCGCCCATTCACTCCGCGCCGACCATACGGCGCCGGGATAGGCTACTCGGCGGCGGCGGCGATCTGCGTGGCTTTTCCGTGGATCACTGGCGCCGCGGCCGCGATGGCCTTCACGATATTGTGGTAGCCGGTGCAGCGGCAGAGATTGCCCTCCAGGCCCTCACGGATTTCCTTCTCGGAAATACCGTCGGGGTGCTTCTTCACCAGGTCGATGGCGCCCATCACCATGCCCGGGGTGCAGAAGCCGCATTGCAGGGCATGGTATTCGCGAAACGCCTCTTGCATCGGATGCAACGTGCCGTCGGCGGCAGCGAGGCCCTCGATGGTGAGGATATCGGCGCCCTCACACATCACCGCGAGCACGGTACAGGCTTTCACCGATTCGCCCTCGATATGGACGACGCAGGCGCCGCACTGGCTGGTGTCGCAGCCGACATGGGTGCCGGTGAGACGCAGTTTTTCTCGCAGCAACTCAACGAGGAGGGTGCGGCCTTCCACTTCGACACTGTGCTGGCGGCCGTTCACCGTGAGCGTGACTTGCGGCATGTGGTGCCTCTCCCGTTTTTCGAATTCTGTTGAGGTAAGGTCGCTGGAAGGTGGCAAGGCGTCAAGCGCCCAGGAGGCTACCCAAGGGCGCCCAGAAGGGCGCTTACGAGGGCGGCTGGGGGCGCGGCTGTTCGATAACGAGTTTGCGGCCGCGGGTTCCCAGCATCAACAGGCCCAGCAGCGGTACGCCCAGCAGCCAAATCGCCCACAGAATGCTGAGAACACCGGCGCCGAACAGCAGCGCGCCGCCGGCCACCTCCTCATCCTCTGACATCAGAAAGGTCGGCAGGCCGGTGCAGGTGGCGAGCATCAGAAGAGGCGGCAGCACGATGACGCTCCAGAACACGAACTTGACGAACCTGCCGAGGGGACTGCGCGGTTCGCGCGCCTCAAAGCGGATGGTGGGCGGGACAGGCATGTCAGCCTGGCCCCGGCCGGAATGTGAACACGGCATGAGCGTCGTGGTGGCGCAAGCCGGCGTCAGGGCGTTGGTGGCAGCTCAAGCGGCCCGGGACGCCATCGGTGCCGCCTTGTTCAGCAGCGGGTTCTCCGCCTCCGGCAGGTCGTGAAGGTGGCACGCCGCCAGATGCCCGTCGCCCGTCGCCACCAGCTTCGGCTCCTCCTTGCGGCAGCGATCGAAGGCGTACGGGCAGCGGGTGTGGAAGTGGCATCCCGGCGGCGGGCGGATCGGGCTGGGCACATCGCCTTTCAGGATCATCCGGTCGCGTGCCGCACCGGGCTCCATCACCGGCACCGCGCTCAGCAGTGCCTCGGTGTAGGGGTGGCGCGGCGTGGCGAAGAGGTCGCGCTTCTTCGCCACTTCGACGATGCGGCCCAGATACATCACCGCCACGCGGTGCGTCATGTGCTCGACGATAGCGAGGTCGTGGCTGATGAACAGCATCGCGAGTCCAAGCTCCGATTGCAGGTCCTGCAACAGGTTGACGATCTGCGCCTTGACCGAGACGTCCAACGCCGAGACCGCCTCGTCGCACACGATCAGGTCGGGCTCGGCCGCCAGCGCCCGGGCGATGCAGATGCGCTGGCGCTGGCCGCCGGAGAATTCATGCGGCCAGCGGTTCACCGCGTCGCGCGGCAGCCGCACCTTGTCCATCAGTTCGGCCACGCGGCGATCCACATCGGCCGCGTCGCGCGCCAGGCCGAAATTGGTGATCGGCTCGGCCAGGATGTCGCGCACCTTCATGCGCGGGTTCAGCGAACTGAACGGGTCCTGGAACACCACCTGGATTTTCCGGCGCAGCGGCCGCAGCGCGCCGGCCGACATGTCATCGATGCGCGTGCCATCCAGCACGACCTGCCCGGCCGTCAGCGGGAACAGTCGCAGCACCGCCTTGCCCACGGTGGATTTGCCGCAACCCGATTCGCCCACCAGCGAAAGCGTCTCGCCGCGATCGATGTGGAAACTGACCCCGTCCACGGCATAGACCTGCCCGACGGTGGTGCCGAACAGCCCGCCCTTGACCGGGAAGTGCTTCTTGATGTCGAGAACCTGCAGGACGGGATTCATGCCGCGACCATCTCCCGTTCGGCGTAGTGGCAGGCGGCAATGTGGCCAGGCACCTTCTCCTCCAGGCCCGGCACCACTTGGCGGCAGAGATCGGTCGCATAAGAACAGCGCGAGGCGAAGACGCAGGCATCCAGCTTGCGCTTCAGGCTGGGCACCAGGCCTGGGATTTCCGCCAGTCGAGTGGTCTCGCCGGTCAGCGAGGGACCAAGCTTGGGCACGGAACCCAGCAGTCCCTGGGTGTAGGGGTGCCGCGGCCGGGCGAAGAGCTGCGGCACCGTCGCCTCCTCCACCTTGCGGCCGGCATACATGACGATGACGCGATCAGCGACTTCGGCGACCACGCCCAGGTCATGCGTGATCAGCACGATGGCCGCACCCACGCGGGTCTTGAGGTCGCGCATCAGGTCTAGGATCTGCGCCTGGATGGTGACATCCAGCGCCGTGGTCGGCTCATCCGCGATCAGCAACTGCGGATTACAGGCGAGCGTGATGGCGATCATCACCCGCTGCCGCATGCCGCCGGAGAGCTGATGCGGGTATTCCCGAACGCGGCGCCGGGCCTCTGGAATGCCGACCAGTTCAAGCATCTCGACGGCGCGCTCCTCGGCCTGGCGCGCCGACAGGCCCTGGTGCAGCCGAAGCGTCTCGCCGATCTGCCTGCCCACGGTCAGCACCGGGTTCAGCGAGGTCATCGGCTCCTGGAAGATCATGCTGATGCTGTTGCCGCGGATGGCGCGCATCTCGCGGTCACTCAGCTTCAGCAGGTCGCGGCCCTGGAACTTTATGGCGCCCGCGATCTTGCCTGGCGGCTCGGGGATCAGCCGCAGGATGGACATGGCGGTGACGGATTTGCCGCAACCGCTCTCGCCCACGATGGCCAGCGTCTCGCCCGCGTTGACGTGGAAGGACACGCCATCGACCGCCCGATTGACGCCGTCCATGGTAGCGAAATGCGTCTGTAGTTGCTCGACGGAGAGGAGTGGCTCAGGAGGAATATTCTTCACAGCTTCTTTGCCAGACGTGGGTCGATAGCATCGCGCAGCCCGTCACCCAGTAGATTCACCGCAAGCACGGTGACCGACAGGAAGATGGCGGGGAAGAACACGATGTAGGGCTTCACCTGCCAAAGCGCCCTGCCCTCGGCCATGATGTTGCCCCAGGACGGGATGATGGGCGGCGTGCCGGCGCCGATGAAGGACAGAATGGCCTCGGTGATCATGGCGGCCGCGCAAATGTAGGTGGCCTGCACCGTCAGCGGTGCCAGCGTGTTGGGCAGAATGTGGCGCCACATGATCATCACCGTGCCGGTGCCGGACGCCACGGCGGCATCGACATAGGGCTGCTCGCGCAGCGATAGCACCACGCCGCGCACCAGCCGCGTCACGCGCGGTATCTCCGCGATGGTGATCGCCAGGATGACGTTCTGCACCGAGCCGCGGGTCAGCGCCATGAGCGCGATCGCCAGCAGGATGGGCGGGATGGACATCATGCCGTCCATGACGCGCATGACGATGCTGTCCGCCAGCCGGATGAAGCCCGCGAACAGCCCGATCGCCAGGCCGATGGCGCTGGCGCAAATGGCCACCGAGAAGCCCACCAACAGCGAAACCCGCGCACCGTACAGCACCCGCGAATACACGTCCCGGCCGAGCATGTCGGAGCCGAACCAGAACTGCGCCCCCGGTTCACGCGTGCGCAGCGCCGGCGCCAGCGACGTCGGATCCTTCGTCCACAGGAAGGGCGCGAAGACGGCCATGAGCAGCATCAGCAAAAGCAGCCCCCCCCCAATGGCCATGGTGGGGTAGCGCCGCAGAAAGCCCCACAGCCCGCGCCGGGCGCGGACCGGCGGCAGCACATCGGGCATCGCCTGGGCGATGGCTAGGCCGGGCGGAATCGCCACGGTGGCTCCATCAGGCATGGGTAGCACGCTCCATCAGTACCGGATTCTCGGGTCGAACAACGTGTACAGCAGATCGATCGCCAGATTGACCAGGACGTAGACGAAACTGAACAGCAGCACGACGCCCTGGATGACAGGATAGTCACGCCGCAGGATGGCATCCACCGTCAGGCGCCCCAGCCCCGGGATGGCGAACACGCTTTCCGTCACCACTGCGCCGCCGATCAGCAGCGCGATGCCGATGCCGATGACCGTGACGATGGGCACCGCCGCATTCTTCAACGCATGCACGAACAGGATGCTGCGTTGGCCGGCCCCCTTGGCGCGGGCCGTGCGGACGTAATCCTGCTGCAGCACTTCCAGCATGGTGGCGCGGGTGATGCGGGCAATCAGCGCGATGTACACACCACCCAGGGCGACCGACGGCAGGATGAGGTTTTCCAGCCAGGGAAACAGCCCCTCACGAAACGGCGTGTAGCCCTGCACCGGCAGCCAATCCAGCTCCAGCGCGAAGACGTAGGCCAGCAGGTAGCCGACGACGAAGACCGGCACCGAAAAGCCCAGCACCGCGAAACCCATCACGGCGCGATCAATCCAGGTACCCTGCTTCCAGGCCGCGACCACCCCCATCGGGATCGCGATCGATACGGCCAGAATCAGCGTCACCAGCATCAACGACAGGGTCGGCTCGATGCGCTGCTGAATCATGTGGCCGACCGGCAGGTTGGTGAAGATCGACGTTCCCAGGTCGCCTTGCAGGATGCGGAACACCCATTCGCCGAACCGCACGAGATAGGGGCGGTCCAGCCCCAGCGACGCGCGGATGCGCTCCACGTCATCAGGAGTCGCCTGGTCGCCCGCGATCACCGCCGCCGGGTCGCCCGGCGCCAGGTAGAGCAGCGAGAAGACGAACAGTGCCACGAAGGCCATGACCGGTATGGTGGCCAGCACGCGACGGATGACATAAGCCCACATCCTAGCGCGCCCTCGACGGCGGCCGTCGCCTCACGGCTGCGCGGCTCACGACTTCGACACGCCCCAGAAGAAGGGCAACGGCCCCTTCACCACGCCCGAGACGTTGCGCCGCCAAGCCTGGTAGCTGCGGAAGAAGCCGGTCGGCGCGTAGACCACGTTCTCGACCGCCGCGCGATTGATCTTGTCGATCGCCGCGCGCTCAGTCTCGGGCGTGGGCGCGTCGAACCATTCGGTGATGCCAGCCTCCACGCTGGGCACGGTGGGCCAGCCGAACCAGGCATCGTTCCCGTTGGCGCGCAAAGCGTTGTAGCCGGCCGGGTTCACCGCGTCGGCACCGGCATGCCAGGTGTGGAACATGCTCCAGCCGCCCTGGCCCGGCGGGTTGCGCATGGCGCGGCGCTGGCCGACCGTGCCCCAGTCGGTCGCCACGAAATCCACGTTCATGCCAAGCCGCCGCAGCAGGTCGGCCGTCACGTCGCCCATCGGCTTGAGCAGGGGCTGGTCCTGGCCCACCAAACAGGTGACGGGCTCGTTGGCATAGCCGCTCTCGGCCAGCAGCCGGCGCGCGCCGTCCATGTTCGCACGCTTCATCACCTCGCCACCGGCTTCGCTGTAGCTGGAAGTGCCGGGCGTGAAGAAGCCGCCCAGCACGCTCCACAGCGCCGTGTCGCTGCCGACGACGGCGCGCATGTAGTCCTCCTGGTTGATCGCCATCATCACCGCCTGGCGCACCTTCTGGTTGTTGAAGGGCGCATGCAGGTGGTTCATCCGGAAGCTGCCGATGTTGCCCAGCGGGTCGGCGATGTCGACCGCGATGTTGCGGTTGCGGCGCAGCAGCGGCACGAGGTCGCTGATCGGGCTCTCCCACCAATCCACTTCGCCCGCCTGCAACGCGTTGGCGGCCGTTGCCGGGTCGGGCATCACCACCCATTCCAGCCGGTCGACCAACACGCGCTTGGGGCCGGCCAGCCAGCTGCTGGTCCCCTCACGCGGGGTGTAGCGGCCAAATCGCTCAAACACCGCCCGCGCGCCAGGCACCCATTCATCGCGCTTGAAGGTCATCGGGCCGGAGCCGACATATTCGGTGATCATCGTGGCATTGCCGGTGGTGGCGATGCGCTCGGGCATGATGAAGCAGCAGGGCGTGCCGGTCTTGCCCAGCGCGAACTTCATCTTCGGGTAGGGCCGGCGCAGCTTCCAGCGGAAGTTGCGGTCATCCACCGCCACCAGCTCATCCTGGATGGCGCGGATCATCTGCCCCATCGGGTCGCGCGGCGCCCAGCGGGCGATCGAGGCCACCACGTCCTTCGCCAGCACCGGCGTGCCGTCATGGAATAACAGGCCGGGCCGCAGCCGGAATTCCCAGGTCAGGCCATCGGCGGACACCGTCTCACCCTCAACCATCTGCGGCTGCGGCACCAGGTTCTCGTCCACACCGTAGAGCATGTCCCACACCGCGGCGGCTGCGTTTCGTACGACGTATTGCGTACCCCAGATCGGGTCAAAATTCGCAAGATTGGCCTGCGGCACGAAGCGCAGCGTGCGCGCGGCGGCGTTCTGCGAAACACCGGGGGACGGAAAACCCGCAGCTGTGGCGGCGGCTATGCCAGCCGAGGCTTTGAACAAGTTTCTACGTTCCATCGCTGCCGCTCTCCCAAGCCCTGATGCCTACCAAGTTGCAACATTCGACGTCTGTGCGAAAGAGGCGCCCCCGCGGCTTCGTGATCAGGCAGCGCGCCTTGCCCAGCGATCATGCGAAGGCGCCCGTCGATCTGCCTGGTTTATGTTCAGGCGACCTTGATCAGCCATCCGCGGCGAATGTACCGTCCGGTCGGTATAGTCAGGGAGGAACGACATGGCTTGGTGGCTGCTGGCGGGTGCCGGGATCATGGAAGTGGCATGGGCGCTGGGGTTGAAACACACCGACGGGTTCACCCGGCTCTGGCCCTCCATCTTCACTATCGGCGCGATGGCGGTCAGCTTCTGGCTGCTGTCGCTGGCGCTGCGCAGCCTGCCCATCGGCACCGCCTACGCGGTCTGGACCGGGATCGGCGCGCTCGGTACCGGGCTGATCGGCATGGCCGTATTGGGTGAGCCCGCGACGGCGCTGCGCCTGGCCGGGCTGGGGCTCATTGTCGGCGGCATCGTCATGCTGAAGCTGGCCGGTTGACCGGCCGCGCGCCTTGCGGCAACCGGCAGCCATGAGTTTTTCCACCGCCGCCACCGGCACCTACGTCATCGCCCCCACACCCTTCCTGCCCGATGGCGGGATGGATCTGGGCAGCGCCGCCCGGATGACCGAAGCGTATCTCAGAATGGGCGCCACCGGCCTCACCATCCTGGGCATCATGGGCGAGGCGCCGAAGCTGGACGCCGCCGAAAGCACCGCCTTCGTCCGCGCCGTGCTGGCGGCCAATGCCGGCCAGGTGCCGGTGGTCGTGGGCGTCTCCTCGCCCGGATTCGCCGCCATGCGCACGCTGAGCGCGGAAGTGATGGAAGCGGGTGCCGCCGGCGTCATGATCGCCCCCACCCCCGGCCTGAAAGGCGACGATGCGGTGGTCAGCTACTTCCAGCAGGCCAGCGACACCGTCGGCCCCGCGCCCTGGTGCCTGCAGGATTTTCCGCAGGCCAACGGCGTCACCATCACGCCGCCCATGATAGCCCGCATCGCCGCTGACCCACGCTGCGTCATGCTGAAGGCCGAGGACTGGCCGGGGCTGGACAAGATCAGCGCCGTGCGGGCGCTGGAGGCAGCAGGGAAGATGAAGCGCATTGCCATCCTCGGTGGCTTCTCAGGCCTGTTCCTGCCCGAGGAACTGGGCCGCGGCACCGATGGCGTGATGACCGGCTACGCCTTCCCCGAACTGCTGGTGGCGCTCTGCGCGAACGGGCCGACCGATGCGATGTGGGACCGGTTCGAGGCGCATCTGCCGCTGATCCGCACCGACAACCAGCCCGGCCTGGGGCTGGCGGTGCGCAAATACATCCTGGCCCGGCGCGGCATCATCGCGCATGAGACGGCGCGGGCGCCGGCGCCCGGGCTGAGTCCGCCGGCGCGGGCGGAGGTTGACCGCCTGCTGGCACGGCTGGCAAAGCGCGACCCGGCGGCCATGCTGTGAACTTCCTGACGCAAGCCCGTGCCCGCGGCTTCATCCATCAGACGACGGACGAGGCGGCCTTCGCCGCGCGCCTCGCAACCGGTGTGCTGCCCGGCTACATCGGTTTCGATTGCACGGCGGATAGCCTGCATGTCGGCAGCCTGGTGCAGATCATGATCCTGCGGCTGTTCCAGCGTTGTGGTCACAAGCCGGTGGTGCTGATGGGCGGCGGCACCACCAAGGTGGGCGACCCATCCTTCCGTGACGAGGCCCGCCCCCTGCTGGACGACGCCCGCATCGAGGCCAACAAGGCCGGCATCCGCCAGGTCTTCGACGCCTTCCTGACCTTCGGCGACGGCCCGACGGACGCCGTGATGCTCGACAATGCAGAATGGCTGGACCGGCTGGAATACATCCCCTTCCTGCGCGATGTCGGCCGCCACTTCTCGGTCAACCGCATGCTGGGCATGGACAGTGTGAAGCTGCGGCTGGACCGCGAACAAAATCTGTCCTTCCTCGAATTCAACTACATGCTGCTGCAGAGCTACGACTTCCTGGAGCTCTTCAGGACCCGCGGTGTGGCGTTGCAGATGGGCGGGTCGGACCAGTGGGGCAACATCGTGCTGGGCGCTGACCTCATTCGCCGCGTTACCGGTGGCGACGCGCACGTGCTGACCACGCCGCTAATTACCAGCAGCTCGGGCGCCAAGATGGGCAAGACGGCGAACGGCGCGGTGTGGCT
>JACMRO010000476.1 GCA_014376425.1 Rubritepida sp. | reverse complement strand
CGAGCAATCCGTGGCGCTGTTGAACAAGCACCTCGCCGCCGCCATCGACCTGCATGCGCAGATGAAGCAGGCGCACTGGAACGTGCGCGGCCTGGCCTTCATCGCGGTGCATGAATTGTTCGACAAGGTTTCGGAGGAGGTCGAGGGCTACTCCGACCTGATGGCCGAGCGCGCGGGCGCACTGGGCGGCACCGCGCAAGGCACCATCCAGGTCGCCGCCGCGCAATCCTTCCTGGTGCCCTATGCGCTGGGCGTGGCCGATGAGCGGCAGCACATCTTCGCGGTGGCCGGTGCGTTGGCCGCCTTCGGGCAATCGGCGCGCGAGGCGATCGCGCTCTCGGCCGATTTTGGCGACCAGGATACGTCGGATCTGTTCACCAACGTCTCGCGCGGGATCGATCATCAACTGTGGTTCGTCGAATCGCACACGCCGCCGAAATGACCCGCCCGAGGCCCTTACCGGTGGCCACGCAGTCCACGGACCGCACGCGAGCCACCCTTACCCTGCAGGACCAGATCGAGGCCTGGGTGAATGAAGGAGGCTCCGGCGGCAAGGAGCGGCCTTGAACCCGCTGCGCATCCTCCTGGCGGAGGACGAGCCGCTCATCGCCATGCTGATGGCCCGCGTGCTTCGCGTATTGGGCCATGAAGTCTGCGCGGTGGAAGCGACCGAGGCCGGCGCGGTGGCCGCGGCCGCGCTGTACCGGCCACAGTTGATGATCGTGGACGCAGGACTTCGTCGCGGCAGCGGTGTGGCGGCGGTGCAAGCCATCCTGCGGCAGGGCTTCATACCGCATGTCTTCGTCAGCGGCGCTGTGATCGCTGGTCTGGGACCCGAGGCCGTGGTGCTCCTCAAGCCCTATACGGAGGCGGAGCTGGTCGCCGCCATGCAGCGTGCCATGGCTGCGCCGCTGAGCGCCTGAGCGCCACGGTTGGGTCAGACGGGATGATGAGCAGGCCGGCTCAAAGCTGACCGGCCCTGCTTCATGTACGGATATCATGCAAGGCGAGGAAGGCGCGATACAGCACGCGCGGATCGAAAGCCCCCTTATACACTGCCGGCGGTGCGCGATTGAGCCCCAGCGCGGCATAGACCGCCGCCTGCGCCGAGCGGATCGAATACTCGACGGTGAAGACCACATCATCCGGCAGTTCGCAGAACTGGCCCATCAGGCCCAGGTTGGCCCAACCCGCGGGCGACACCTGCGGCCTGTCGCCATGCGCGCGGCACAGGAACTGGCTGGTGATGAAGGGCATCATGCAGGGGATGCAAATGCTGGTCTTGAGAATCCCGGCTGCCTGCGTGTCCAGCCGCAGATGGCCCAGCACCTCGGTCATGATCTCCCGGCCGGTGCATTCGGCCATCGGCTTGCGCACGAAATCACCCAGCGCATCGACGCGAAGGCCATAGCCCCAGAATACGCCCACATCATCCGGCTGGCCGATGAAATGCGGTTGCGCCGGAATGACGATGGAGGCGAGCCAGGCGGATTCCGGCAATGTGATCAGCCCGCCCTCGCCCGGCACATTGCCGGTGATGTCGCCGATGGCGTGCAGGAAGCCCGGATCGTGCAGGGTGGTGGTGAAGGAGACCCATTTCGACTGGTCGATATGGTCGGCGAAGACGCCGGGGTGGCCGAATTCGGGCCGGCCGGCGGCCAGCGTCTCCCACAACGTCCAGGCGCCGCCATCCTGCTTGCCCAGCAGCCGCGGCGCCGATTCATTGGTGCCCAGGCTGGAAGCCTCGGTCATCGAGCCCAGGGTCACCAGAACATGGTCGGTCGCGGCGACAGTGATGGAGCCTGGCTTGCCGCCGCGCTGAGAGGCGATGCGCGTCACCGTCCGTTTGCCATCCTCGACGATGCTGTCCAGCCCGGTGACGCGGGTGTTCAGCTCGAACGCCACGCCGCGGTCGGCCAGCCATTTGTACAGCGGGCGCACCAGCGAATCATGCTGGTTGTACACCGTCCGCATGATGCCCTGCAGGCGCTCGAAGCCCTGCACCATATGCGCGAAGCGCATCAGGTAGCGCTTGAACTCCACCGCGCTGTGCCAGGGCTGGAAGGCGAAGGTGGTGCACCACATGAACCAGAATCCGGTCTCGAAGAAGCTGGCGCCGAACTGGTCGGCGATCGAGCTGTTCCCCAGCATCGCCTCGGGCTCCAGCGCCAGGCGCTCGATGGTGAGGATATGCTGTTCGCTGAGGCCGAATTCGGGGGCGACCTGGCGGTCGCCATCGCGGAACAGGCGGGATTTGGACGATGTCTTCATCGTCCGGTTCCAGGCGAAGATCTCCTCCGTCACGGTCTTGCCGCCACCCAGCGCCGGGATCGAGTCGAAGAGCTCGAAGGTGCAAAGGTACTTGCTCTCCAGCATACGGCCGCCGCGCAGCACGTAACCCAGGCGCGGATCGCCCGAGCCGTCGAGGCTGCCGCCCAGCTCGTCGCTTTCCTCCAGGATGGTGATGTTGTGGCCGGGCACGTCGCCATCACGGATCATGAAGGCGGCGGCGGCCAACGAGGCGATGCCGCCCCCCACAAGCCAGACCTTCGGGACGTCGGCACGGTGGATGGCGGTGATGGCGTCGGGCATGGCGGAGTTCCTTCCGGCGGCAGGCGGCCGGCCCCGCGAAGGGCCGGCCGGGGGCGCTCAATCCACGGTGATCGTGTTCTCGACGGACACGGTGCCCGGCGCGGCCCAGGCGGTCCGGGCCGCGACCTGGCGGTCGTGCCAGGAATCGACCGTGCCGGAGAGCTTCACCGCGCCGCCATGCGCCGTGATCTTCACATTGGCATCATCGTCCCAGAACCATGAACGGTGCAGCGCGCTGGTGATGTCGGCGCTGATGCCGGCGGTATTGAGACGCGGCTTGATCGCGATGTCGTCAGAAACGCCGACCACGCCCATCAGGTGCCGCACCTCGGTCGCGGCCGCGTCCCTCTGGAAACGCCATTCGACGTGGCCGGTCAGCGTGATCCAGCCGTGCTCGACCTTCACCTTCACCGCGTCGCGCGGCACCGAGGTATTCCAGCTCAGGCGCTGGATCGCGGCGGCGGCGATCTCCTCATCGCCACACTTGCCGTCGAAGGGCAGGCGCACCTCGATCTCCTCGGCCACGGCCTTGACGCCGCGGACGCGGCCGGCTGCGGTCTCGGCGGGGTGCTTCTCGCCGTAGCTGCCGACATGGCCGCTCAATGCCACCACGCCATCCCGGGCGGTGACGCCGATATGGGCGGCTGTCACGCTCGGCTCCCAGCTGAGTTCTGCGAGTACGTCCTTCTGGATCTGCGTGTCTGTGTGCATGTCTGCCTCCGAGGGATGTGTTGGAAATGCTTGCAGAACGTCTTGTTTGGCTGGCCGGGATTTGGCGGGCCGGACAGTACCGGCTGCCCCCCTGTTGATGCCGGACGGGCGGCGCCGGTGGCAGAATCGGAAACTACCGACGGGCTGGGCAGAGCCGCGGGCCGACTGCATCCGTGTTTTCCGATGCTGGCGGGCTGCTGCTGCCGGCCGCACGTTTCGAGAGCCGGAAAGCCGTCCGGCGCGCGAACCCATCAGTCAGGATGACCATGCCAGTTCCCCCCGAGGCCCCGCTTTTTTTGCATCAGGTGAACTTCGTCTTTGCCGAGGGTGCGCCCCTTCTGCGGTTCATTCCCGACGTGACGATGGGAGACATCGCGCGGCTGTTGGGCGAGCCGGCGGGTACCGCAACCCTGGAACCGGCGGCGGCATGGTCACGCTTGTGTTCAACGCGCGTGATCGGTCGTCATTCGCCGCGCGGGCCGAACGGCTTTGGGCGCGTCTGACGCTTTGCCAGCAGGCGCCTGGTCTGGCCTGAGACCCGGCTGACCCTACGCCTGCAAGGCGCCCGTCGGCTCGCCCGCGGCGGCCAATGCAAGCCGCGCCAGCCCAGGCAGCGATTGCACGCCGGTGCGCAGCATGATGGCTGCGCGGTGTGTCTCGACCGTTCGCTGGCTGATGCCCAGGTCAGCGGCGATGTTCTTGCTGGGCTCGCCCGCCAGCACCCGGCCCATCACTTCGCGCTGGCGGTCGGTCAGGCCGGCGACGCGCCGGGCTGCATCCTGCCGCCACTCAGTTAGCTTGCTGGTGTCACCCACCTGCTCCAACGCGCGCGCGATGCTGGCGAGGAGGCCCGCACCCTGTACCGGCTTCTCGATGAAATCCGACGCCCATGCCCGCATGGCGGCAACAGCCTGCGACACATCGCTGAAGCCGGTGATCATCAGCACCGGGACGGCATCGCCCCCCCCCCCCCGCGCAGCTGCGCCAGCACCTGCAGCCCGGTCATCTCGGGCAGCCTGGCGTCCAGTAGCAGGCATGCAGCACCGCCGGGCTGATAGGCGCACAGGAACGCCTCGCCACTGGCATGGTCGTGCACCAGATAGCCAACGTTCTCCAGAACAAGGCGGAGTGTGGCGCGTAGCGTCGCATCGTCATCCACCATGTGAAGCACCGCGCCCCGGGGCGCCACCGTTTCAGGCAAAGCGGGGGCCGCACCCAGCAACAGGCTCCGGACCAGCGCCGTCAGGTCAGTCGGCTTCGCCGGCTTGTGCAGCAACACGCAAACGCTCTGGGCAATCGCGCGCAGCGTCGCCGTCGAGATGTCGCCGGTCAGGATGATCACCGGCACGTACCGGCGCAGCCGCTCGCGCAGCACGACACCCAGGCGCAACCCGTCCATGTCGTTGGGCAGGTTGTAATCGGCCAGGACCAGGTCCGGGTGCACGTCGCCGCCCGCCACCAGCGCCAGCGCCGCCT
>JACMRO010000475.1 GCA_014376425.1 Rubritepida sp. | reverse complement strand
TGCTGCTCGCGACGCTTGGTGCCCTCGTGGTCAGCCCGATGGTGATCCGCCTGCCGGTAGACCCCGCGCGCGACCTGGTGCCGGTCTCGGTGGCGGGTCGAGCTCTTTAACATCCTGGTGCTGCCGCAGGACCGGCCCTGGCGCAGCGTGGCTGGACTGGTTGCAGCGGCGAAGGCCGCGCCCGGGCGGCTTTCCTAAGGCACCAGCGGCATCGCCGGCGGGCCCCATCTAGCGGGGCTGCTGTTCGACCGTACCGCGGGGACTGAAACCACCGCGGTGCACTACCGCGGCGGCGGGCTTGTGGTGACCGATCTGCTGGCCGGCCGGGCCGACTTCTCCTTCGCCACCGCCACGTCGGTGCTGACGCAGGTGCGCGAAGAAAAGCTACGCGCCTTGGCCATACCGCATTTGGAACGCTCGCGCCTGATGCCGGACATTCCAACCATGGCTGAATCAGGCCTTCCGGGCTTCGACGTGCCTTCCTGGTACGCGGTGATGGCGCCCCGCGGCACGCCGGACGCCGCTATTGCCCGCCTCAACGCCGCGATGCGCGTGGCGTTGAACGACCCCGAGGCGACTGCGGTGCTCAACCGCAATGGGCTCGAGCCGCGCTGGAGTACGCCGGACCAGTTGGCAGAGGCGATTGTGGCCGAACGCGCGAAATGGACGCCGATCATCCGCGAGAGTGATATCCGCATCGAGTAGGCCCGGCGGGGCCAGCACTAAAGTTGCACATTCCCAAACCCTCTGAATCAATGGGCAACCATGATTTGGAAGATCATGGATGTCCGGCGCATCGAACGAGACGACGCTGGTGCTATGGGCGGCCTTGCTGCGTGACATCAAGGCGTCGATACGACCCTGGTTCACGCAAACTCGGGTAGCGGCCTCGGCGGGTCTTTTTCTGGACGGGCTGCTGGGCGATGAGCGGCGCAAGGCCGGGTGGATTGCGTGCAGAGGTGGCGGGTAATCCAGGCCCATGGCGTCAGCAGGCCATCCTGGGCCGTAGCCGTTGGGATGCGGGCGCCTTGCGCGACCTCGTGCGTGACTGTCTCGTCGAAACACCCGCCGCCGATGATGCGGTTCTGGTCATCGACGAGACCGGATTTCTCAAGCAGGGCCGCGCATGTTGTAGCGTGGGGCGGCAATACACCGGCTCAGCGCGCAAGATCACCAATTGCCAGATCGGTGTGTTCGCGGCCCTCGGCTCGCGGCAGGGCCATGCCTCCATCGACCGTGCACTGTATCTGCCCAAGGTCTGGACAGACGACTGCGCCCGGCTGGTGGCGGCCCATGTGCCGCAGGCCACGAGTCTCGCGACCAAGACCGGGCTCGCTGTCGGCATGATCAAGCGCGTGGTTGCGCCAAGCGTGCCCTTCGCCTGGGTCGGGACCGACAGCGTCTACGGCGTCGGCGATGTGGAGATGGCCCTGCGCCGCGCGGGCAAGGGGTACAAAATTGCCACATTAAGATGAAAACGCAACTGTAATGCTAACCTCCAAACCCTATCAGGGCTAGCGCGCAGCTAGCGTCGGCCGGCGGGAAAAGGGGGCCTGGAGCCACGCCATCGGGCGTTCCCGAGGCCGGGCCCGGAACCAAAATTCATGCCGACGCCGACCACCTTGGGCGGTTAATCGCTTTCAGCCTCACCGCCGCCCAGGTCAGCGACCACGAGCCTGCGCCTTAACTCCTACTCGCCTTGCCATCCGCGTACATACTGCTTGCCAACGCGGGTTATGACAGCGACCGCCTGCGGATGCTCCTGATCGAACGGGGAGCATTTTCCCTCATTCCCAACAACCCCACCCGAAAGCATCTCCACTCCTTAGACAAGGTCGCCTACCAGCAACGAACCCTTATAAAACGAGTGTTCTGCAGCCTGAAGGACTGGCACGCACCGCTACCGGATACGACAAACTCGCCATCAACTTCGCCTCGGCGGTAGTCATCGCCGCCATCATCGCCTGATGGACCTGATTGAGTCTGGACCCTGATGGCCAATCCATACATCCATACTCAATAGCAGGCCACCGAGAAGAAGCACAGTAGGCCCGGCTGGATTGCTCCAACCGGGCCTATGTACAAAACCGCTTCAAATTAGCGGACCGGCCGCCTTCGAACCGAAGCTTCTTAGGCGAGCTTTAGATTAGAGGCAGCTTCCTTGCCGCGCTCCTTCACCACATCGAATGATACCTGCTGCCCGTCATTCAATCCCTGCAGGCCAGCTGCCTGGACGGCCGTTATGTGCACGAACACGTCCGAGCCACCACCGGTGGGGCTAATAAAGCCAAAGCCCTTGTCAGCGTTGAACCATTTCACAGTGCCTGAAGCCATTTTCGTAGTCTCCTTGATCGCGTGCAGACCGGAACTCCCGGCGCACCTTACTCACTCAAGCCGGACGGACGGGTCGTACCCAGTCAGTCTTCAGCAGACCTCCTGGACCGGAACGGCAAAAATGCAATCCAAGTATGCGCAGATCTCGATGCATTCGTCAAAGCATCTTATCGGCGGGCGAGCGCTCCTCGCCACCGCGGTGTGAGTCCAGGCACCGACGCCTTCCGGAGTAAGTGCACCCCGTTGGCATGTGGCGTAAGCGCAGGTCTTATCCTACCCGCCGCCAATGGTCGAATGAAGAACGAAAACTTCGGCGAAATCCGCTGCCTGGTCGCGCCCGGCTCACAGGCCGACGCCACCCTCCACGGCGCACGCTAGTCTAGCATCAGCCGGTCGGCACCTGCGAGCGAAGTTGCTGCTTGCGACGAATGCGCTGGCTGGGGCTGGCGAAGGCGGGATCGCAAGTCAGGCTGGCCGCAATGGCTTACACTCTGCGCCGGAGTCCCGGTCTACCAATCGCGATAGCGGGATGAACTACGCTCGGACTTTGTGCGCAGCGACGACGGCAGCCTCCAAAGCGCCAAGGACACGAACAACGACAAGAACAACGACACGAACAACGAAGCGCTGGCAAAAGCATGGCAGGGCGCATTAGCCGTAAGGTTTGCCCAAGCCCGCGCCCAAACACATCTACGCACCAGTCTCATGAGATCATCGGGCGGCAGGGGTCCGTCACGCCCGTTCCCGCTGACAGGCCTAGTTTTAGTGCAGTGCCGGTCACATCACGTCATACGGATTCAACACGTCGCAGCAGGGGCTGGCAGCGCCCTGATGCTGTCGCTGTGTAACATGAACCTGCCAAGGAAGGGACCACGCATGGCCAATATTTTGGGAGCGTGAAATGGTTGAACAGAGGAAGCTGCAGAACTGCCGAGACGGGGAGGTCCTTGGATCTCTTCACGTGCGGGTAGTGGGTAATCGTCAACGCATTTGAGGGAAGGTAATTGGGTGAAGGCTGCTCCGCGCTTGCAGTATCTAGCGATGTCCGTAATCTGCGGCTCGGGAACGTTCGAAGGCCGAAAACGGCTCTGAAAGTCGGCACGGTGCGCGTCGTGGCTATCGAGACATCCATCGTTGCGATGCCCTTTGACATGGGAGGGCCGCAGCCGCTTTTCGCGGGTCAGCCCTGGGATCGCATGGAAATTCTGCTGGTCAAAGTTGAGACGGAAGACGGCCTTGTCGGCTGGGGCGAAGCCTTTGGCCATGCCGCCATTCCCGCCACCCGCGCCGCTATCGACTGCATCATCGCCCCATTGGTCGTGGGGCGGGACGCCGGGGATCTTCAGGCGCTGCGCCGGGAAGTGCTGCACGGTATCCACCTACTCGGTCGCAATGGCGCCTTCGTCTATGGCTTCTCGGGCATCGAAATCGCGTTGTGGGATATTCTGGGCAAGCGCGCTGGATTGCCGCTCTACCGGCTGCTCGGCGGTGCCAAGCCGGCGCCCCTGCCCGCCTATGCCAGCCTGCTGAGCTATGGCGGCGACCTCGCCCTGGTGGCGCGGAACACCGCTGCGGCCCGAGCCGCCGGCTACCGGCACATCAAGCTGCACGAGCTGACGCGCGCTGCTGTCCACGCCGCGCAGCAGGCCGCGCCTGATGCGCGGATCATGCTCGACGTGAACTGCGCCTGGAACCCGGTGCAGGCGCGCGCCATGGCGGCCTCGCTTGCCGATGACGGCCTGTTGTGGCTGGAGGAGCCGGTCTGGCCGCCCGAGGATGCGCACGGGCTGGCCAGCCTGCGCCAGCACGGCATTCCCCTTTCCGCTGGCGAGAATGTCGCCGGACTGTACGGCTTCCGCGCGCTGATCGAGGCTGGCGCCATCGACGTGGCGCAGCCCAGCGTCACCAAGATCGGCGGGATCGGCGAGATGATCCGCGTCATCCATTTGTGCCAGGCGCATGGGATCGAGGTGGCGCTGCACAGCCCGTATTTCGGGCCGGGCTTTCTGGCTACGCTGCACATCGCGGCAGCACTGGTCGAGGCGCCGATGATCGAGGTGCTCTGGCTGGAAATGGAGGCCAATCCCTTCGACCCCTGGGTTCGCCCGCGTGATGGCCACCTGGCCGTCCCCGACGCGCCGGGACTGGGCTGCGACCCGGACCCCGCAATGCTTGCCCGGTACGCCAAGGGCCCGCCGACCCGCACGGGGCCTGGCCTGCGCCAATGAAAACCACTGATCGACCCCCAACAACACAGGGAACAAGAAGCGTCATGACAATCACCCGTCGCGACCTCGCACTCAGCAGCTTTGCCGCCACCGCCCTCGCCACCCCGGCCCTCGCGCAGGCGGAGCCTATCCGCATTGGCTGGCTTGCTGCCATGACTGGCCCCAGCTCCGCCCCCGCCGTCGGCTTCAACCGCGGCGTGCTGTTCGCCGCCGAGGCGATCAACGCGGCGGGAGGCGTGCGCGGCCGCCGCGTTGAAATCCTCACCCGCGACACCCAGGGCGACCCAACCAAGGCAGTCAACGCCACGCAGGAAATGATCAGCCAGCTGCGGGTCCACGCCATCTGGGGGCCGACCAATTCGGGCGAGAGCCTGGCCACCACCGCCATCATGGCCCGCGCCGGCATGCCCAACATCCATCCCTGCGTGGTGGACAGCCTGATCGACGCGCGCCGCTACCCCAATGCCTTCCGCATCGCGCCCTCGAACACGCAGTGGGACGACGCGGTGCGCGGTTACTGCTTGAACCGCGTCAACGCCCGTAAGGTGGCCGTGATCGGCGACACCACGGGCTACGGCGTGAGCGCCACCAATGCCTCTGTCGCCGCCTTCCAGCGCGATGGTGCCGAGGTGGTATACAAGGCCAACATCGATGCGACACAGCCGGACATGACGCCAGACATGCTGCGCGCGCGCGCCGCCGGCGCCCAGGCCATCGTCATCTGGAGCGTATCCACCGGCATGATCGCTCGGATGCTGAACACCCGCGCGGCACAGAACTGGGACGTGCCCTTCGTTGGACATCCTTCGCTCTCGTCGGGCGAGATCGCCGGGCTGATCGAACGGCCGGCGAACTGGGAAAAGGTCTATGCCATCGGCTACCGCAGCTGCAGTTATGATGCAGCCGGCAACCTGCCGCCGCGCACTGCAGATTTGGTCAGCCGGCTGCGCGGCAAGGTCGATCTGCGGGACACACTGCTGTGGTGGGTGGCCTGCGGCATCGACGCGGTGAACCTCGTGGCCAAGGCCGTCGAGGCCAGTAATTCGACCGCCAAGGAGGCGATCATCGCGCACTGGAACTCGCTCAACGCCTATCCCGGCTATTTCGGGGAATACACCTACAGTGCCACCAATCACGACGGCTACCCGGTGGCGGATGTGGTGATGTCCGCGGCCAATTCGGCACGCGACGGCGCGTTCACCCTGGCCCCGGGCTACGGCTGAATGCTTGCTTCCATCCTGGCCTCGGGCCTGGCAGTTGGCGCCATCTACGCGATGATCGGCATCACCTACAACACGATGTTCGCGACCTCGCGCGTGATGAGTTTCACCGCCGGCCAGTTGGGAATGCTGGGTGGCGTGCTGGGCTCGCTGTTCCTGCTGCGGCTGGGTCTGCACCCCGTATTGGCGTTGGGGTTGATGGTGCTGGGCTGCGCCGCGATCGGGGTGGTGACCGAGATCGTCGCGGTGCGCCCGGTGCTGAAAAGCCTCGACCAGCACCTCTACGTGCTGACCACGCTGGCAATGGCGCTGCTGATCCAGCAATTCACCGCAATCCAGTGGGGCACCGAGCCGCAGCCCTTCCCGCGGCTGCTGGACCTGACCATCGGCGGCTGGGAGGAGAAGTACTGGTTGCCGGTGGCGACATGCGCCGTCACCATCCTGGGCCTGGAATACCTTTACCGGCGCACCCTGGTGGGCCGCGCCTTCGTGGCGATCTCCGAGGACAATTTCGCTGCTCGCGCGCTGGGCCTGCCGGAGCGAAATCTGCGCATCGCCAGTTACGCGCTGGCCGGTGCGGTTGGCGGATTGGCGGGCTTTTCAGGCGGCCAGTTGCTCCTCGCCTTCTTTGCCAACGGGCCGCTGCTGAACTTCTATGGCTTCATCCCAGTGGCGCTGGGCGGATTGGGCAACAACAGGGGCGCGGTGATCGGCGGCATAGCTCTCGGGCTGTTCCAGCAGGCGGCAAATTTCTGGGTGGGCGGCATCTTCTCCTCGGTCGCGGTCTTCACCCTGTTCATCATTGTGCTGCTGGCCGCGCCGCAGGGCCTGTTCGGCGCCACCGCGTCGCGGCGGGTTTGGTGGCGACGCAGTTCAGAGGGGTGCTGCCCTTCCTGGCGCTGCTTGGCATTGGCCTCGCCATGCCGCTCACCGGCAACGAGTATTACGGGCTGATCGTCACCCGCATCGCCGTCTATTGGGTGCTGATCGCGGGGCTGAACCTGATCGTGGGTTATGCCGGGCAGCTTGCTATCGGCTATGTCGCGCTGTTCACGCTGGGCGCCTATACAACGGCCGTGCTGGCGGCGGGCAATGCCTTCGCACCGATCCCGGCGCTGGCTGCGCTCGCGGTAGCCGGGGTGGCGGGCGCGGTGTTTGGCGTGGTGGTCGGCCTGCCGGCGCTACGGCTGCGAACGTTTTACTTTGCCATCTCGACGCTGGGCTTCGCCACCATCGTCACGCAGATCGCGCTTGCCTGGCAGGAGGTGACCGGTGGCGGCATCGGCGTCGTCGGCCCAGTCTTTCCGGCGCCCTTCGACGACACCTGGGGGTTGCTCTATTTTTGCCTGGGGTTCGCTACCCTGGCCACCTGGATCACCGCCAATGTCGCCCGGAGCCGGTTCGGCCGCGCGCTTGTGGCGATCCGCGACGCCGATGTGGCTGCCGAGGCCATCGGCATCGCGAAGCCGCGCCTGTTGATCATGGTCTTCCTTCTGGCCGGTGCGCTTGCTGCCATGGCCGGCGGGTTGTTTGCCGCGCTGCAGACCTACATCACGCCGGACGCTTTCACCTTCGAGCTTTCGCTGCTGTTCTTTATTGCCGTGCTGATCGGCGGTCGTGGCTCCATCCTGGGGCCGCTGCTGGGCACTATCATCCTCACCCTGCTGCCCGAGGTGGCCGCGCCGCTGGCGGCATGGTCGACCTTTCTTTACGCGGCGCTGCTGCTGGCCATCGTGCTGGCGGTGCCCGGCGGCATCGCCGCCCTCCTCGACCGGCGCTCCCGCAGGCCATTGCCAGCCAACCGAACGATCACGCCCCGGCCCGAGGCGGTGCGCGCACTGATCGCGCACGACGCGGCGCCGGGGGCGCTGTCCCTGCGCGGCATCACCCTGTCCTTCGGCGGCGTGCGCGCGGTGGACGGGCTGGATCTGGACGTCCTTCCGGGCCAAATCCATGGCCTGATCGGGCCCAACGGCAGCGGAAAGACCACCACGCTCAACGTGATCTCCGGCTATTACCGGCCGGAGGCGGGCAGTCAGTCTCTGGGCGGCGTCGAACTGACGCCCGGCCTCAGCACCGATCGTGCGGCGCGCGGCATCGCCCGCACCTTCCAGACCCCACGGCTGATCGGTGAGGCTTCGGTGCTCGAGAACGTGATGATCGGCGGCACGACCCAGGGCCAGTCCGGCTTCCTGGAAGCCATGCTGGCGCTGCCCCGCCACCGTCGTGACGAACGCCTGCTTGAACAGCGCGCCCGCCTGGCACTGCAGGCAGTAGGCTTGGACGGCTTGGCGGAAGTCCGTGCCGACCGGCTGCAGCACAGTGAGCTGCGTTTCATGGAGATCGCCCGCGCGCTGATGCTGCGCCCGGCCTTCCTGCTACTGGACGAGCCAGCCGCGGGGTTGGCGCATGAGGAGATCCGCCGTCTGGCCGCGTTGGTTCGCGCGGTGCGCGAGGCCGGTACCGGAGTCCTACTCGTCGAGCATCATGCCGACCTCATCTTCGACATTTGCGACCAGGTGACCGTGCTCAATTTGGGCCGCACCCTGGCCGCCGGTACGCCGGCCGAAATCCGCGTGCACAAGGAGGTGGTCAGTGCCTATCTCGGCGCCTGAACCGTTGCTGGCCGTGCGGGCGCTGACCGCGGGCTACGGCAAGATCGGCGTGCTGAACGGCGTCTCGCTGGACATTGCCGCCGGCGAGGTCGTAGCTCTGCTGGGTCCGAACGGGGCTGGCAAGACGACGCTGCTCCGCGCCCTATCCGGCCTGCTGTCGTGGCGCGGCGAATTCCGTTTCGACGGGCGCGACATGCAGGGCACCGGCCCGCGTGAGGGTGCGCGCGCCGGCCTGGTGCACGTGATCGAGGGGCACAGGATCTTCACCCAAATCTCGGTGACCGATAACCTGCTGCTCGCCGGCTACGACCTGCCGCGCGGCGAAAGGAACGCGCGCCTGGAGGAAGCCCTGGTCTCTTTCCCGGAGATTGCGGCCAAGCGGCAAGAGCGCGGCGGCACGCTGAGCGGCGGTCAGCAACAGATGCTGGCGGTCGCCCAAGGGTTGATGCGCCGACCAAGGCTTCTGATGCTGGACGAGCCGTCCGCCGGCCTGTCGCCCGTGCTGGTGGATCGCGTGCTCGACGTGGTTTCGCGCCTACGTGCCGCCGGCACCGCCGTGTTGCTGGTCGAACAATTGATCGAAAAAGCGCTCAAGGTATCCGACCGGGTTTACGCACTGGCACAGGGCCAGATCGTCCTGGCCGCGTCGGCGCGTGAGCCGGGCCTGCCTGCCCGGCTCGAACGTGCCTATTTCGGGCAGGAGTGAGGGTCACGAAGTCAGTGCCCCGGTGCCGCCGTGGTTCCGAGCGGCGCTGGCGAGAAGCGCTACGATCAAGCCAGCGCCCGGCCCGTGTTACATATGACCGGCCTGCTTCCTGTTCGGAGGAAGACCGGCTGCTCCACTCACCTTGTCCCTTTGATCATGGACTCTTGCCAATAACGGGGCTTTCGCTGCTATCGGGCAGTGATCCCAACTCCGCTGATCAAAACCGATGCGTCCAATCGCGCATACCAATGGACATGATGCACCGAGGCTGATCGACGAGGCGTTCCAGTGGTGGCAGCAGTGCCCGACGCTGACGTCATAATTCTGAAAAGTCCGGTTCGACGCCAGTTGTCGCGCCTGAACTGCCAGACGTTCTCCATCACGTTCAGCTCCGGGCATTTTGCGGGCAACGCCACCTCGCCCAAGAGGTGCCAGCCGGCCGGGTCGAGCAGCAGCACCGCATGCCGGCCCCGGCCGGCCCGTGAATCCGGTACGCCCCGCCAAGCCACCAAGCAGGAGGCGGTCCTGACGCTCCTGCGTCGTTTACAGGGCGCGACTATCGCCCAGATCATGGAGGGCACCGGCTGGCAGCAGCACACCGTCCGTGGCTTCTTTGCCGGGCTTAAGAAGCGCCAGAGCATCAACGTCGAAGTTCTGGGGCGCGTCCGGCAGGTCGGCCCTGGCGCGCAGGGCTCACGCGGCTTGCACAGTGTCTTCAGGGTTGCAGCGGGAGCATGACAGCACGAGCGGCCTCACCCCGGCTGGCGGTCGGGCTCTACCGGGTCTCGACCGCCGAGCAGGGTCAGTCTGGCCTGGGGCTGGAGGCGCAGCAGGCGGGCGTCCGTGCCTTCGTGGCGGCACAAGGCTGGGTGATGGTCGCGGAGCACTCAGACGTCGCCTCTGGCAAGGACGACCGCCGGCCGGGCTTCCAGTCGGCACTGGCTGCCTGTCGCCGGCTGAGAGCCACGCTGATCGCAACACGGCTCGATCGGATCACCCGTCGAGCACACACCCTGTCGCAGTTGCTGGAGGATGGGGTGTCGCTACGGGCGGCGGACATGCCAGGCGCCAACGACCTCATGCTGCGGATTTACGCTGCCATGGCGCAGAACGAGCGGAGCTGATTGGGGAGCGGACACGAGCCGCGCTGGTGGTCGCCAGGGCCCGTGGCCGGGTGCTGGGCGGGGACTGTGGCTACCGACCCGGCTGTGGCCCAGACGCCGCCCTGGCGGCTTTGGCTCGCGAGGTGGCTGCTGATGGAGCCGTTTCCGGTGGAATGGGAGAGGCAGCAGGCGACGGTGGTCGCCATCTGCGTCTCCAACCAATCCCCTAATCGCCGCACGCGGCGCGCCAGATGCGCACTCTGCATGACAAAATGATCACAGTCGTAATCCGCCGTGGCGTAGGAGTTTGACAAGCCCAGCGTCTTGACTCCGAAAGCGTGGTCCTCGTGCTCGGTGAGGGTGTAATGTCGCTGTCGGCGGTGTGGGACAGCTAAGCCCGTAGGGGCGTTGCCTTCGCATGCGCGATGGCGGGCTTTCCATGCAAGCAGAGCCTCAGGCAACGGCGGCTCGCGCCCGATCGGGCAGCCCGCCCATCGCCACTGCCTCGCCGAGTAACAGCAGCACAGGGCCCTCAACGGCCCAGCCTGGTGCACGGACGACGATCTCGTTCAGCGTCCCACGTAATTCGCGCTGATACGGAGAGCCGCCACGCCCGATCAGCGCGGCCGGCGTG
>JACMRO010000474.1 GCA_014376425.1 Rubritepida sp. | reverse complement strand
GTCCGGCACCAGGCCACATCGGGCCGCCAGCAGGTCCAGCGTGGCCGGCACGAAGCCATGCACATGGGCGAAATGCAGCCGCTCGAAGGCCGGCTTCCCCGAGGGGCCCATGTCGGGCACCGACAGATAGAGAATGCCGTCCGGCTTGAGCCGGGCGACCAGCGAAAGCAGCACTGCCACGGGGTCACGCAGGTGCTCGAAGACGTGGTGGCTGGTGATGGCGTCGAACGGGCCGGCGGTCACCGGCAGCGCCGCCAGCACGTTGGCGCCATGGGGGGCGCGGGCGTGGGCGGCATAGGCCTCACCCGGCTCGATGCCCAGCATGGTCCAGCCGGCGCGCTGGCCCTCGGCCAGGAATTCGCCGCTGCCGCTGCCGTAATCGAGAACGACCGCGCCCGCCGGCAGATTCAATAACGCCCGCCTCCGGGCCGCCTCGGCGGTGGTCCGGGTGATGTGGCGGCGCGGCGGCTTGGTGCCGACGAGCTGGTAGTCCAGCCGGTACAGGCTGCGGTAATACGCGCCCAGCTCGGCCTCACTGGGCATCGGGTCGGTGCGGATCAGGCCGCAATCGGCGCAGACCACGCTGGTCAGCCGCTTGAGGCGCCTGTCGTGCCGGGCCAGGGGCAATACGCGCGTGCCGCCACACAGCATGCAGGGGCCGTGGCTGCCGCGATATGGGTAGGGCAGCAGGGGCAGGATGCCCTGGACGAATGCTAGGCCGTTGTTCATGCCCGCGGTATCCGATCATTCGCCCAATGTGTCGAGAAGCGCGCGCAGGCGCCCGGGCTCCAGGCCGCGGATGCGTTCGGCCAGGCGGTTGGCCAGCTCGGTCGCGTCGGGCGACAGGCCGGCAGTGTCGATGATGACGCGCGGATGCGACAGGGCGGCGAGGCGCGAGAGCGCATCCGCCTCATCCCAGATCAGGCCGAAGAATTCATTGACCTGATGCAGCAGGCCGGCCGAAGGGCGGCCACGATGGCCGTGTTCCAGTGCCGAGAGATAAGCGCTGGACACCTGGATGGTATCGGCCAGCTGCGCCAGGGACACGCCACGTAACTCGCGCAGGGCACGCAGCCGGGCGCCGAACGGGGTCATCGCGGGAAGGCGGGGCCAAGCGCGCTCACGGCCGGGCGCGTCGCAACAGCAGATGCACGCTGCCGGTGTTGGCCCGGTGCGGGTGGGCGGCGGCCAGCACCTGGCCGCGCAGGCCGGGGCCGTTGAGCCAGTGCGGCAGCTCGCGCCGCAGCACCCCGCCCTCACCGGAGCCCTTGCCGGTGATGATGCACACGCAGCGCACCCCGTCAGCCAGTGCCTGTGTCAGGAAGGCCCGCACCGCGCCATGCGCCTCCTGCGCGAAGCGGCCATGCAGGTCGAGCGAGCGTTCGGGCCGCAACCGCCCACGACGCAATTCGCGCCAGCGGCGGGTGTCGAGGCCGGCTGGCTGCTCGCCCACGGCGACGGGCTGCGGCGCCGCGCGTGGCTGGGGGGGGGGCGGCGGCGGCGGCGGCGACACGGTCGGCGGGGGGGCCATCGCCGGGGGGGAGGGCATGGCGCGGCCCTTCAGCGGCCGGAAGCGCTGCGCCACGGCCGCCCACAGCGCGCGGTCCTCGGCGCTGAGCCGATTACTCGTCATCCACCAGCAGCACATGC
>JACMRO010000473.1 GCA_014376425.1 Rubritepida sp. | reverse complement strand
GGCCGGCCAGCAACCCGAACAGATCGCCCGGCCAGGCGTGATGCAGGGCGCCGTCGAAGGTAGCAACGTGCAGTCGATCACCGAACTGACGCGGATGATGGCCGAGGTCCGCGAATTCCAATTCGCCACGCAATTCGCCGAGCGGGAAGGCGAGCGCATCCAGACCGCCGTCGAACGCATCCTGCGGCGCCGTTGAGAAGCGCGTCGATGACACCGCAGCACCCCGCCGCAGGCTCGCCCGCCTGGCTGCGGCCCACCGCGAAACCGGAGCACTGACATGCGCAGCCTGCACATCGCCGCCACGGGCATGCTTGCCCAGCAGACCAATGTCGAGGTCACCTCGAACAACCTCGCGAACATGACCACCACCGGCTACAAGCGCCGCCGCGCCGAGTTCCAGGACCTGATCTACCAGAATCTGCGGCGGGTCGGCTCGCAATCCTCCGACAATGGATCGGTGCTGCCCTCCGGCGCGCAGGTGGGGCTGGGCGTGCGCACCGCGGCGATCTACCGCATCAGCGAACAGGGCAACCTGCAGCAGACCGAGAACCGCTTCGACCTGGCGATTCGCGGCAACGGCTTCTTCCAGATCACCATGCCCTCGGGCGAGGTTGCCTACACCCGCGCCGGCACCTTCGCGCTCAGCCCCGAAGGCACGCTGGTGACCGCCGAGGGCTACATCGTGCAGCCCGGCATCACCATCCCGGCCGCGGCGCGTGACGTCACCATCAACACCTCGGGCGAGGTGCTGGCGCGGCTGGACGGCCAGGTGGCGCCGCAGAATGTGGGCCAGATCCAGACCGCGATCTTCGCCAATGAAGGCGGGCTGGAAGCCGTGGGCGACAACCTGTTCCTGGCCACGCCGGCATCAGGCGCGGCCCAGGGCGCGGCCCCCGCCCAGCCTGGCCACGGCACCGTCATGCAGGGCTTCATCGAAACGTCGAACGTCAACACGGTGCAGGAGATCACTTCGCTGATCACCGCGCAGCGCGCCTATGAGATGAACAGCCGTGTCATCACCGCGTCGGACGAAATGCTGTCGACGCTGACGAGGCTGAAGTGATGCGCTGGATGTTTTTCCTGCTGGCCTTCCCCGCCATGGCGCAGGACATGGCCTTTCTGCGGCCGCACGCGATCGTGGACGACAGCGCGTTGCGGGTGTCGGACCTGTTCGACAACCCCGGCGCGCGCGGGGCGGCGACGCTGGGTGCCACCCCCGCCCCAGGCCGCCGCCTGGTCATCGAGGCGCCGCAACTCGCCGCCATCGCCCGCGGCTACGGCGTGCCCTGGCGGCCCATGACGGGCCAGGAGCGCGTGGTGGTGGAACGCCCTGGCCGCGCCCTGCCCCGCGCCGAAATCGAGACCCTGCTGCGCGAGGAACTGGCGCCGCACGGGCTGGAGCCCGACAGCGAGATCGAAATCGTCGGCTGGATCGCGCCGATGATCCCGCAGGCCGCGCCGCACCAATCCGTGCTCGAAGGCGTAGCGATGGACGCCAACCGCTTCTCCGCCACGCTGGTGCTGAGCGCCCAGGGGATGGCCACGCAACGAATGCGCATCGCCGGCCGGGCGGTGCCCACCACCCCCGTCGTCGTCACCACCCGCCGCATGGCGCTGGGCGAAGTGGTCCGCGCCGCGGATGTGCGCGAGATGCGCATGCGCAGCGAACGTGTCCGCCCCGGCATGGCCACCCGGCCGGACCAGGTGGTGGGCCAGGAAACCCGGAGGCCGCTTGCCGTCGAGGGATTGTTCGCGCTGGTCGACCTCGGGCCGCCCAGCCTGGTTGCCCGCAACCAGGCCGTGACGCTGTTCCTCGACGCGCCCGGCATCACCCTGACCGCGGCCGGCCGCGCGCTGGAGAACGCGCCGCGCGGTGCCATGGTGCCGGTGATGAACCTGGCGTCCCGTGCGGTGCTGGAAGGCCAGGTCATCGGGCCGGGCCGGGTGCGCGTGGCGCTGGGCACCGTTCCCTCGGGAAATCGCGAATGAAATACGCCCTGCTCCTCACCGTCGCCATTGCGGCCCCGTTGGCCGGCTGCGGCGGCGCCGACCGCCTGTCACGCATCGGCCGGCCGCCACCGCTCTCGCCGATCACGAACCCGGCCGCCGACCCGGCCTGGCGCCCAGTCTCCATGCCCACGCCGGCACCGCAGGAGGCCGGCGTGCCCTCCAACTCGCTGTGGCGCCAGGGCAGCCGCACCTTCCTGCGTGACCAGCGCGCCTCCCAGGTGGGCGACCTCATCACCGTGCTCGTCGCCGTCACCGACGACGCACAACTGCAGAACCGCACGCAGTCCACCCGCACCAGCACCCAGTCCATGGGCGCCCCCAACCTGCTGGGCCTGGAAGCCAGCACCAACCGGGTGCTGCCCAACAGCGTGAATCCCGCCACCCTGCTGAACACCAACAGCAGCAATGTGGGCAACGGCCAGGGCGAAGTGCGGCGCACCGAAGCCATCAACCTGCGCGTCGCCGCGACCATCATGCAGAACCTGCCGAACGGAAACATGGTGCTGTCCGGCCGCCAGGAGGTGCGGGTGAATAACGAACTGCGCGAACTCACCATCGCCGGCATCCTGCGCCCGCAAGACATTGCAAGCGATAACACCGTCCGCCACGACCGCCTGGCCGAAGCCCGCATCACCTACGGCGGCCGCGGCGCCCTGAGCGACGTCCAACAACCCCGCTACGGCACCCAACTGCTGGACACGCTGCTGCCGTTCTGAGGACCGGGGGCTGGAGTGGTTGGGGGTGGCGCGAGCTGCCCGGGGAAGGGCTTTGCCCTCCCCCGATACCCCCACCCAGCAAGGGCCGAAAGGCCCCTGCACCCCAGGAGGTTGAGGGTTTGGGGGAGGGGCTGGCGTGCCCGTTCCGCAGCCCCGCGGCCCCTCCCCCAAACCCTCAACTTATTCACGGTCCAGGGGCGGGGCGCCCCTGGTGGAGAGGGGTACGGGGAGAGGCGAAGCCTTTCCCCGGGCGGAAAGCGCTACCGCCCCAACCGCCCCAGCACCTGGTCCACGAACGCGCCCGCTGCGCCCAGGTAGTTCTGGGGGTCGCAGAGGGATTGGAGTTCTTGCGGTTGGAGGCTGGCGGAGATGCGGGGGTCGGCGAAGAGGGCTTCGGCGAGGGTGATCTTGTGGGTCAGGGCTACGTCGCAGGCGTGGTTCACGATGTGGTGGGCCTCGCCACGGCCGAATTGGGTGGCCAGGCCCATCATGACCTGTTCGGCGGCGATGAGGCCGCCGGTGGAGTGCAGGTTGGCCAGCATCCGCGCGGTGTCCACCACCAGGCCGTCGATGATGCTGCGGGCGCAGAGGAGCGCGCCATGGGCGAGGTTGAAGCTCTGGCCGATGGCCAATGCTTCGGCCTGCCAGGGGCCGGTGC
>JACMRO010000472.1 GCA_014376425.1 Rubritepida sp. | reverse complement strand
GGCGCGGGCGCCGGGCGGGGGTGGCGCCGTTGGTGCGGGCGCTGGGCCAGGCCTCGGTTGCGCTGGGCCTGCTGGCGGTCGGCGCGGCGCGGACGCTGGGCGCCTGGCGGGACCGGCTGCCGCTGCAACTGGCGACAAGCTTCCTCAAGCTCGTGGTGATGCCGGGGATGACCTTCGCGGCGGCCCGGCTGCTGGGGCTTGATCCGCTGCCCACCGCCATGGCGGTACTCTTCATGGCGATGCCGACGGCGGCGACCAGCTACGTCATGGCCCGCGCCATGGGGGGCGACGCCCCGCTGATGGCGGCGATCACCAGCACCGAGCATGTGCTGGCGGTGCTGACCCTGCCCCTGTGGCTGATGCTGCTGCTGGCGCTGTAGCTCAGTAGACAACCAGCCCGGCCATGCCATGGCGCTCGGCCGCGCGGGCCAGCTGGCCGTCCGCTTTCACCACGGCCAGGAAATTATTCGCCTCGGCCAGCCAGCCGGCATCGCCGCGCGGCACCGCCCAGGCCATCAGCGTCTCGCCGAAGCGGGGCGGCGCCTCGATCAGCCGCACCCAGGGCTGCCGCTGCGCCAGGCCGCGGGCATAGGGCAGGTCGGTGATGAAGGCGTCGGCGCGGCCGGACTGGACCTCCGCCTCACGCAGCCGGGGCGGCCGCAGCACCGCCAGCTCGCCACGACGCAGCGCGGCGCGCATGATCGCCTCGGCCGGCGCGCCGGCTGAGACGGCCACGACCATGCCCGGCCGGTCGAGCGCCGCCCAGTCCGGCACCCGCGCGCTGGCCCGGTTGGCGATGCCGACCAGTGGGGTGGAAAGGTAGGGCTTGGTGAAGGCGACGCGCGCCGCGCGTTCCTCCGTCACGGTCACGCCGCCCATCGCGATGTCGCAGGCACCGGCCTCGACGGCGGCGGGAATGGCCAGGTTGTCGGTCTCGATCAGCGCGAGCCGGACCCGCAGGCGGGTCGCGAAGGCGCGTGCCATGTCGATGTCGAGCCCTTCGACCTCGCCGCCGCGCGGGTTGCGCCAGGAAATGCCGAAGTAATCCGGCCAGGCACAGACCCGCAGCTCGCCGCGGGCACGGATGACCGCGACCCTGTCTTCACCCTGCGCCACGGCCGCCGTGCAAAGTGCGGCGGCCCCTGCCATGATGACGGCCAGCACCATGAGCGAACCGAACCAGGCGCCCGCGCCCACCCCCAGCCGTCCGCCAGGGCCGGCATTGCCCATGGCGCGGCCGTGGCGGCTGTTCGGTGTGGCGGCCTGTCTGCTGATCATTGCGCTGGTTTCCATCTACACCATCGTGATGCGTCGCGCCCAGCAGGATGCGGCCACCGAAGCGGCGACGCTGACCGCGAGCCTGGCTGATACCCTGGCCGACCAGATCTCGCGCGTCACGCAGACGGTCGAGCTTGCCATGCAGGAGGCAGCGCGTGGCCGCGAGGGGGGCGGCTTTCCCGCCGAACTGATGGCGGCGATGCAGGAGCTGCCGCAGCTGCGCGCCATGGTGCTGACAGACGCCGCCGGGAGGGTGCGGCAGGCATCCGGGCCGGCGCTGGTCGGCTTCCGGCTCGACGACCGCGAGTGGTTCCGCGCCCTGCGGCTGAGCGGGCAGGGCTGGCGCCTGGGCGCGCCGGAGGCCGGGCGGTTCCTCGCGGTCGGTGCGCGGCGGGTCGACGAGATCGGGCTGTGGTCGATCCCGCTGGCGCACGCCCAGCGTGGGGCGCGCGGCGAATTCGAGGGCGCTGTCATCGGCCTGCTCAACCCCGATCATCTGAGCGGCCTGGCGCAGCGCATTGCCGAGAGGTTCGGCGTCGAGGTGCGGGTGCAGTCGGCCAACGGCGCGCTGCTGGCGCGCGGCGACGGCAGGCTGGAGGGCATCGGTCAGTTGCATCCCTCCGCCTGGCCGTTCCGTGAGCTGCCGATGCGCGACCGGGGCAGTTTCGCCGGCCCCGACGCGGCGGGGCAGGAGGTGCTGGCCGCCTTCGCCACCGCGGCGCAGGGGCTGATGCTGGTCGAGGTGACGCGCAGCCGCGCTGCCGCCTGGGCCGGGTCGCAACGGCTGGCGGAGCTGCTGGCGGTGTCGATGTCGGGCACCGCGGTGCTGGTGCTGGCGGGGCTCTGGCTGCTGCTGCGCCAGTCGCGCGCGCTGCAGGCGCAGAGCCAGGCGCTGCGCGACAGCGGCCAGGCCGCGGATGCCGGCGCCCGCGCCAAGGAGGAATTCCTGGCATCGATGAGCCATGAGATCCGCACGCCGATGAACGGCGTGATCGGCATGACCGGGCTGCTGCTGGACAGCCGGCTGGACCCGGTGCAGCGCCGCCATGCGCAGACCATCCAGCGCAGCGCCGACCACCTGCTGCTGGTGCTGAACGACATCCTGGAGGTCTCCAGGCTGGAAGCGGGCGAGATCACGACCGAACGGGTGCCGTTCGACCCGGAGGCGGAGCTGTCGACCATCGTCGATCTCTATGCGCCGGGCGCTGCCGGACGCGGCGTGGACATGCTGGTGGCGCTGGCGCCGGACCTGCCGCCGCGCGTGCTGGGCGACCCGGGGCGGTTCCGGCAGATCCTGTTCAACCTGGTGGGCAACGCGGTGAAGTTCACCGAGCATGGCTGCATCGAGGTGGCGCTGGCGGCCCGGCCGGAGGGGCAGAACATGCGCCTGACCGGCACCATCACCGACACCGGCATCGGTATCGACCCGGCGCAGCTGCCGCATCTGTTCGAGCGCTTTCCCCAGGCGGACGCGTCGATCCGCCGGCGTTATGGCGGCACCGGCCTGGGGCTGGCGATCTGCCGGGCCCTGGCCGAGCGGCTGGACGGCACGGTTGTGGCCGGCCCTCGCGACGTGACCCTGCCGCGCGGCGGCGGCAGTGTATTCGAGTTCAGCGTCCTGATGGGCCGCTCGGCCGAAGCCCGGCCCGAGCCGGCGGCGGCGCTGGCGGGCGTGCCGGTACTTTTCGTCGACCCAGGGGCGCGGGCGCGTGCGATGATGGCGGCGGCGCTGGAACAATTGGGCTGCCGCCCATTGCTGGCGGCGGATGAGGCGGCGGCGCTGGCGGCCTTGGGCGATGCTCGGCTGGCGTTGATCGCGCATCCGATGGGCGGCGGTAGCGGGCTTGCGCTGGCGGCACGGCTGCGGGCCGCCCGGCCTGGCCTGGCCTTTATCCTGTGCTGTGCCGCGGCCGATGTCGCGCCCGATGCCGCACCCGATGCCCCGCTCGGGAACCTGCCCGGGGACTCGCCCGGGCCCCCTGTGCTGCTCAAGCCCGTCCTGCCGGCGCGGCTGCGCCAGGCGCTGCTGGCGGTGCTGGCACCACCGCCCGCGCAGAGCCCCGCGCAAGCCCCGCCCGGCCCGCCCCACGCGGTGCTCCTGGTTGAGGATAACGAGACCAACCAGATGGTCATCCGCAGTATCCTCGATGCCGCGGGCTACCAGGTCGATGTGGCGGCGGACGGGGCGCGGGCGGTGGCTGCGGCGCGCCGCGCACAGTATGCCGCCATCCTGATGGATGTGCAGATGCCGGTGATGGACGGGCTGGAGGCGACGCGGCAGATCCGGGCGGTGGCGGGGCCGAACCGCCACACCCGCATCATCGGCCTGACGGCGGCCGCCGGGGCGGCGTACGAGTCGCAGTGCCGCGAGGCGGGCATGGATGAATACCTGACCAAACCGGTGCGGCGCGGCGTGCTGCTGGAGCGATTGCGGCTGGCCGCGGCGGCCGGGCAGGCCAGTGAGATCGCGCTTGCTGCGCCTTCTGACAGCGGTTAACCTCTTTCTAGTTGGTATCGCCGCGCAGCGCGTCCATTCGGCCTGGCCGGGATGTGGGTGCTGTGAGGCGAATGGTTCCGACCCGGCAGGCCTGCATGAGCAAATGAGGACATACGATGCGCAAGTTTTTTCTCCTGGCCCTGGCGGCCCCCTTGTTCGCCTGTGCGCCCGGTGCCGGCACGGGCGTGAGCCCCAACAACGCCAATATGGGCGATCCTGCACAGGCGCTGCGTGCAGCGCAGCCGGGTTCGGGCCAGAATGCCGGCGGCGGCACGGCGCGGGTGACCGGTGACATGGGCGATGGCCGGCCGACCATCGAATACGCGCCGGGCGCCAGCCGCGGCGTGGGCTGCCCGCCCGGCACGCGGCCGGTGGCAATGCCTACCACGCGCGAGGGTCGGCCCGAAGTCGCCTGCCGCTGAGCGTCTGACCTGGCTTGCGGGCACGGCGCATGCTGCGCCGTGGCCGTACCGGGACCACGCCACGCCATGCGTGTGATCGTGCTGGGGGCCGGCGTCGTCGGCCTCACCACCGCTTATCTGCTGGCGCGCGACGGCCATCGCGTCGCCGTGCTCGACGGTGCGCGCGGGGCGGCCACGCAGACCAGCCAGGCCAATGGCGGCCAGCTCTCCTACAATTATGTCGTGCCGTTCGCCGGCCCCGGCGTTATGCAGAAGGTGCCGGGGTGGTTGCTGGACCGCGACGGGCCTTTGCGCTTCCGGCCCGATTTCACCTGGAGCCAGATGCGCTGGCTGTTGCAGTTCCTGCGCGCCTGTAACGCCCCCATCGCCGCGCGCACCACCCATGCCCTGCTGCGCCTCGCCCATCTGTCCCGCGCCGGGCTGCATGAACTGGTGGAGCGCGAGGCGATCGATTTCGCCTTCGCCCGCAGCGGCAAGCTGGTGGTGCATTCGGACGGTTCCAGCATGGAGGGTGCCCGCCGCCAGATGGCGTCGCAAGCGGCCATGGGCAGCGTGCAGCACGCGCTGACCGCCGCCGAATGCGTGGCGCTGGAGCCTTCGCTGGCCAATATCGCGCCCCGCCTGGCGGGCGGCATCCACACCCCGGGCGAGGATGCGGGCGACTGCCACCTGTTTTGCCTGGGGCTGGAGCGCCTGTTGCGCAGCTCGAATTTCGATGTCGCCTTCCACTACAGCACGCCGGTCACGCAGTTGCTGACGGCCGGCGGCCGGGTGGTGGGCGCCGCCACGTCGGCGGGCGTGCATGAGGCGGATGCCTTCGTCCTCGCCCTGGGCAACGGCGCGCGTGCCCTGGCCTCGCCGTTGGGGCTCGATCTGCCGATCCAGCCCTTGAAGGACTATTCCCTCACCCTGCCAATCACCGGAACAGCGCCTTCGATCTCGATCACCGATGCCGCGGCCAAGGTGGTGTATGCCCGGCTGGGGACGGATCTGCGGGTGGCAGGCATGGCCGATGTGGTCGGTAACGATGCGGGCTTCGACAACCGCCGGCTGGACACCTTGCTGCGGCTGGCGCGCGGGGCCTTCCCGGACGCCGCGGACTGGACGGTGCTGCGGCCCTGGACCGGGCTGCGCCCTTCCACCCCCACCGGCCTGCCGATGCTGGGACCGAGCGCGCGCTGGCCCAATCTCCACCTGAATCTCGGGCAGGGCTCACTGGGCTTCACCCTGGCGATGGGCAGCGCGGCGGTTGTGACCGAGCTGCTGGGTGGCCGGCCGGCGCCGATCGAGATGGACGGGCTCCGCGCCTGATCGGCGGGGCTGGACCGCCGGCCCGGAGGTGGCGCGGCCGCCGGGCTACGGCAATGCCCTCAGCGCAGCCAGGCGCGGGCCGCCATCTCGGCCGCCAGGGGCGCCTGTTGATCATCCATCCAGGCGATGATGTCGGCTGCGACACGCGGGCGGATCGCGTCGCGCAGCAGCAGGTGCCAGCCATCGGGGTAGTGCAGGATGCGGCGGTCGGCCCGGGGCGGCAGCGCCCGCAGGACCTGCCGGGCGATGCGCGTGGGCACCACCTGGTCCTGGCCGCCCGTGAGGATCAGGGTGGGCACCGTGCAGCATTGCGGCAGCGCCGCCACGGCCGCATCCATCCCGTCCAGCACGCCGCCGACCAGGTCGAGCCGCACCTCGCGCAGGGTCAGCGGATCGCGGCCGAAACGTTCCAGGGCGGCGCGGTTGTCGCTGGCGGCCAGGCCGCCGGCGCTGGCCTGCATCGCCATGGCCGGCATCAGCCAGACCAGCCCGTCGATCGCCGCGCTGACCACGGCTGGCAGCTGGCGGCGGCCCATCACCGCGGGGGCCGAGAGAATGATGCCGCGTACCGGCAGGGGCCCGGTTCCGGCCAGCAGGGCCACGCTGGCGCCCAGGCTCTCGCCCAGCAGGTAGAGCGGCAGGCCGGGATGGCGGGCCGCGATCAGGGCGGCGGCGGCGCGCGCATCCCCCACCAGCGTATCCATGCCCGGCCAGATGCCGCGGTGGCTGGAATAGCCGAAGCCGCGCTGATCGTAGCCATAGACCTGCACGCCGGCGGCGTTGAGCAGCGGCGCGCCCTCGATCAGGGAGTTGCCGCCATGATCGCCGAAGCCGTGCAGCGCCAGCACCACCGCGCGCGGCGGGCCGGTGGGGGCCCAGACCCGCAGGGCGAGCCTGGTGCCGTCCTGCATCGTCAGCGCCTCGGCCGGTGCCGGGCCGGCGGGCTGCGGTGGCGGTCGCGGCGGCTCCCAGGCCCAGAGGCTTGGGCGTTGGGGTTGTGGCGGCGGGGAGTAGGGCTCGATGGCGGCGGCGCGGATGGCGGGGCCGGCGGGGCGGGACTGCGGTGCGCAGGCGGCCAGCGCCAGCAACGCCGCGGTCAGCAGGGCCGGCACCCGCACGGTCTGGAATGGCAGCATGCCTCGCCATATGGGTGGGGCGTGGCGCGGTCCATCCCCATGGCCCCGCGGTGACTTTCGCGGTATTCCCTGTCGTGGACGGGATGAGAAATGCGATGCGCGACCCACAGATGACCGGCTACACCCCGAAGCTGACCCTGGGCATCACGCCGGAGGACATTTTGCCGGCGCGCAGCCGCGCCGTGGCATGCGATGGCGGCGGCGGCGCGCTGGGGCATCCGCTTGTGATGCTGCGCATCGAGGACACCGAGGTGACCTGCCCGTATTGCAGCCGTACATACCGGCTGGCCCCGGATGTGGGGCATGACGACGGGCACTGAGCAGGTGGCCCCGTCAGGCGATCCCGAACTGTGTCCGCCAGCCGACAAGCACCTCATCCTGATCGACGGCTCGGGCTACATCTTCCGTGCCTTTCATGCGCTGCCGCCGATGGTGCGGCCGGACGGGACGCATGTGAACGCCGTGTTCGGCTTCTGCCAGATGCTGGCAAAGTTCCTGGAAGGCCACACCGCCAGCCACATCGCGGTGGTGTTCGACAGCGCAAGGGCGACCTTCCGCAACGAGATCTACGTCGAATACAAGGCGCATCGGCCGGACCCGCCGGACGAACTGATCCCGCAATTCACCCTGATCCGCGACGCGACCGATGCCTTCTGCGTGTCGCGGCTGGAGCAGCCGGGCTACGAGGCGGATGACCTGATCGCGGCCTATGCGAAGGCGATGGAGGCCGAAGGCGGCCGCACCACCATCGTCAGCTCCGACAAGGACCTGATGCAGCTCATCCGCGCCAGCGTGCAGATGCTGGACCCGATCAAGCAGAAGCCGATCCGCGAGCCGGAGGTCTTCGAGAAATTCGGCGTGACGCCGGACAAGGTGGTGGAAGTGCAGGCGCTGGCCGGCGATGCGACCGACAACGTGCCTGGCGTGCCGGGCATCGGCATCAAGACCGCGGCGCAGCTGATCAACGAGTATGGCGACCTGGAGGCGCTGCTGGCGCGGGCCGGCGAGATCAAGCAGCCCAAGCGGCGCGAGGCGCTGATCGCCCATGCGGAGAAGGCGCGCATCTCCCGCCGCCTGGTCGCGCTGGATGACGCCTGCCCGCTGCCCGCGCCGATCGAGACGCTGCTGACGCGGGCGCCGGAGCCGGCCAGGCTGCGCGGCTTCTTCGAGGCGCAGGGCTTTCGCAGCCTGGTGTCGCGGCTGGGGCTGGGCGGTGCGAAGGCCTCCATCCCGGCACTGGTCTCGGCCCCGGCGATGCAGGCTTCGGAGGTGGGCGACATCCCCTTCGGCCCCTATCGCACGATCACCGACGAGGCGGCGCTGGAAGCCTTCCTGGCCGGGGTGGACGGCGTGCTGGCGGTCGATTGCGAAACCGACAGCATCGATGCCTTCAAGGCCCGCCTTATCGGCATCGCGCTGGCCACCGCGCCGGGGCGGGCGGCCTACATCCCCCTGCTGCATGGCGGCGGCGGCGTTTCGTCCCGCGAATTGACGCAGGACATGCTGAGTGCGCCGCCGCCGGCCCAACTGTCGCAGGAGGCTGCGCTGGCGATGCTACGTCCGGTGCTGGCCGACCCCGGCGTGGTGAAGGTGCTGCACAACGCCAAATACGATATCGAAGTGCTGGCCCAGCCGGCAAACGGCGCCGTCAGCCTCGCACCCGTCGATGACACGATGCTGATCTCCTACAGCATGGAAGCCGGCAAGCATGGCCACTCATGCGACTTCCTGGCGCAGCAGCACCTCAACCACACCCCCATCACCTATGACAGCGTGACCGGCACCGGGCGCGGCCGCGTCACCTTCGACCAGGTGCCGCTGGACCGCGCCACCGCCTATGCCGCCGAGGATGCCGATGTGGCGCT
>JACMRO010000471.1 GCA_014376425.1 Rubritepida sp. | reverse complement strand
TTCTGTTGCCCTGCTCCCCCCGGGCAGCGCTTACCTATCTCTAGGCAGCGAGCGCCACGTTCTCGCGAACGTTATCATTGGCACTTGTGATATAGCCCGATGACGGTGGTACAATGCCGGGCAAAAGACACGTCTTTACCGCGCGCGTCGAGACTGTTTCGTTCCCACCGCAGAGCGACACAAGACCGAAGTCCCGCGGTCTCTTCTGCCGAATGTTCCGGCCACTCAGGCCAGGAACAAACCGCAGGGACACCTGATCTTTCCCGCAACAGACCCCGACCGTACAGACCGAGGGCAACTTCGAGAAAACCAGTCTCTCCCGCCGAATACCCAAACCCCGCGAGGGGAAAGAGCACACCACGCATATTATGGAAACGCCGGGCACTGCCCCCGGGTCCGCAACACTTATTTCACGAGCCGTTTATCGCCATAGTCACCGAGGTGACATGAAGGATATAGCGCGTTCCGCGTGGCATTTCCAGAGGCCAGATTGGCGCGGGGTTGCACAAGGCCTATGTTCGCGCAATCAGGATAGCGCGATGACCGAAGAAGCACCCCCCGAAAGCCAGCTCCCCTATGAGACATGGACCGAAAACGCCCTGCGCGTCGTCGTGCTGGACGCGCTGGAATATGTCATCCGGGAGGGGCTGCCGGGCGAACATCACTTCTACCTTTCCTTCCGTACCGATCATCCCGGCGTGTCGGTTCCGGGTCATCTGAAGGCGCGCTACCCCACTGAGATCACCATCGTGCTGCAGCACCGCTTTTGGGACCTGAAGGTGGACCGCGCGGTGCCCGGCTTCTCTGTTGGGTTGAGCTTCGGCGGCGTGCCGGCGCAGCTGGTGGTGCCACTTTCGGCGCTGACCGCTTTCCACGACCCGCATGTCCGTTTCGGCCTGCGGTTCGAGCCGGAGCCGCCCGCCGAGGCGGTGCCGGCGCCCGAGGCCGAGCCCGCCGCCAGCCCCGAACCGCCGAGCCAGCCGCAGGTCGTCAGCCTCGACGCGTTCCGGCGCAAGCGGGACTGACGGGCGGCCGCGCGCCGGACGGCTCAGTGTCGCCAGACGCCCTGTTCGGCCTCACGGACCAGCAGCCGGGCGGCGCACTGCCGCACCGCCATCACATCCTGGCACAGCACCGCGTCGCGATGGCGGCGCGCGACCTTGCGCATCGACGCAAGCCGCGCGGCGGCCTCCTCGCGTTGTCGGGCGTGGGCGGGCAGCGTCTGTTCGGCCAGTACCCAGGGGATGCAGGCCACCGGCGCCATAGTGGCCAGCCTCAGCCAGGCATCCCAGGGCGCGGCAGCCGCCAGACCAGGGTCGAAGCCGCCTGAATCCCGCAGCAGCGCGGTCTGCACCATCACCGTCGAAATCCCCACCACATCCTCGGCGAAGAGCTGGGCGAGCGCGTCCTCGCCCAGGGCGAAGGGCAGGCTGCGGCCGGCATGGCGTGTGCCGAATGCGCCGGCGAGATCCAGCACGCTGCCGTGATCGCGTGCATCGGGGCCGATCAGCACATGATCGGTGAAGGACAGGCCGATGTCGGAACGGTCACTGTGCAGCAACATCTGGTTTTCCAGCTTGCTGGCCGACCAGCGATCCTGCGGGTTGAGGAAGGCGACCAACGGCGCCCGCGCCACCGCCAGGCCCAAATTGCGGGCGGCATTGGCGCCATGGCCCTGGGCGCGCAGCGGCACGATCCGCGGGTCCGCAGGCACTTCGGGCGCGTGCCGTTCGGTCACCACCAGGATCTCGCAGGAGGCAAAGGTGCCAATGCTGTCGATGGCCCGGCGCAGGCCGGTAGTGGCACCGTCGGCGGGGATAATGATGCTGAGTTCGGGCACGGTGATCGGCATGGGGGGCTCCTGATGTCAGAAGCCATGCATTCAATCTTGGGGCCAGTGGTTTTTCGCAATATGCGATGCGGTCAGCGATTCCAGGGGGTGAGGCGCCACAGATCCCGGTAGGCGGCCTCGCGTCCTGCGAGGCGGGAACCCCATGCGTCAGGCACCTCGAAAGCAGGCTCGGTGAAACGCTGCGCCAGCTGCGCCAGGAAGGCCGGGTCACGCGCCACCGTCGCCGTCGCCTCGCGCAGCCGGGCCAGGATGGGCTCGGGCGTGCCACCTGGCGCCAGCATGCCGCGTTCGCTGCCCATCTCGATAGCCAGGCCACGCTCGATGAAGGTCGGCACATCGGGGGCGAAGCGGCTGCGGGCGCGGCCGGCCTGGACCAGAATGCGGGTGTTGTCGGGCTGGGCGGCCGCGGCGCCCAGGTTCAGGCCGCTAATGTCCACCTCGCGCGTCAGCAGCGCCGTACGCATGGGCGTGTCGCCGGTGTAGGTCACGTTGGTGATGCGGATGCCCGCCAGGGTCTGCAGCAGGTGCAACTGCAGGTGGTCGTCTGTGCCGATGCCGGGGCTGGCGAAAGTCAGGCGGTCGGGCGCGGCGCGGGCGGCGGCGATGACGTCTTCGATGGTCCGGAACGGGCTCTGCGCATGCACCGACATGGCGGAGGGGTCGTTGACCAGGCCCCCCAGCAGCGCGAAGTCGGTCC
>JACMRO010000470.1 GCA_014376425.1 Rubritepida sp. | reverse complement strand
GTCAGCCAGCCCACGGCCGGGCTGCGGACGGACAGCTTCCGGCCGATCTGCCAGGTGTTCAACAACTCGATGGCGCTGCTGGTGAAGCCCGACAGCCCGACCCGCGACCTGGCCGGGCTGCAGGCCGCAGCGCGCGCCGCGCCGGGCCGCCTGACCTATGGCACGCTGGGCGTCACCTCAATCCCGCATCTGGCGATGGAGCAATGGGCCAGCACCGCAGGTGTCGAACTCACCCACGTCCCGTTCCGCGGCGATGCGCCGGTGATGACCGAGGTGATCACGGGGCGGCTGGATGTGGGCTCCATCGTGCTGGGCTCGGCCGCCGGCCGCAACGATGTCCGCGTCCTGGCAGTGTTTGACGCTCGCCGCCACCCGGACTTTCCCGCTGCGGCGACGGCGATCGAGCAGGGCTTCGACGTCGCGCCCGCCAGCTTCGGCGGGCTGTTCGTACCGGCCGGCACGCCCGATGCGGTGGTGGCGCGGCTGGAGGCGGCCTGCACCACCGCGGCCGCCAGCGATGGCTACCGGGCCGCGGCCCGCACCGGCAGCCAGCCCACCGACTACTTCATGGCGCGTGAGCCGTTCACGCGGCGACTGGCACAGGATGTCGAGATCAAGGGCGCGCAGCTGCGCCGGATGCCGCTGAACTGACGCGCCAGACACTGCCGCCGACATCGTCGGCGACCAGCAGACCGCCGCGGTTGTCGAGCGCCAGGCTGACAGGCTTGCCGCGCGCCTCGCCGCCAACCAGGAAGCCGGCCAGCACTTCGCTGGGCGGGCCGCTGGGCCGCCCGTTGGCGAAAGGCACGAAGATGACCCGCGGCGGCGCTGCCGGGCGGCGGTTCCAACTGCCGTGCTGGGCGACAAAGGCGCCGGCGCCAAACGGGGCGGGCAGCCCGCTGGCACCGGTCACCAGCAGGCCGAGCGACGCGGTGTGCGCGCCCAGCGCATAATCGGGCGCGATGGCGCGCGCGACGGCGGCGGGGTCGGCAGGCGCCCGCCCATCGACTGTCTGGCCGTAATAGCTGTGCGGCCAGCCGTAGAAGCCACCCTCGCGCACGGACGTCATGTAGTCCGGTACCAGGTCCGAGCCGATCTCGTCGCGCTCGTTCACCGCCGTCCACAGCACCCCGCCCGGCGCCACCGACAGGCCGTTGGGGTTGCGCAGGCCGGTCGCATAGGCCGTGGCCGCCCCGGTCGCCACATCCACCCGCCAGATCTGCGCCCGCCCGGCCTCCGCCGCCATGCCATGCTCGGCGACGTTGCTGTTAGAGCCGATGCTGACGAAAAGCGACCGGCCATCGGCCGACGCCGCCAGGTTCTTGGTCCAGTGGTGATTGCGTGGCCCGGCCGGCAACGCGGTCAATTGCACGCCGGGATCGTCGATCCGCGTCTGGCCCGGCAGGAATGGGTAGCGCCTGATCGCGTCGGTGTTGGCGACGTAGAGCGCGTCGCCCAACTGGACCACGCCGAAGGGCGAGTTCAACCCTTCCAACAGCACGCTGCGCTGCTCGGCCACCCCATCGCCATCGCCGTCGCGCAGCAGGGTGATGCGGTTGGCGCTGGGGGCGCGGCCTGAACCGGAGCGCGCCATCAGCAGCCCCATCACCTGGCCGCGAATGCCGCTCGTGCCCTCGGGCTTGGGCGGCGCGTCGCTTTCCACCACCAGCACGTCGCCATTGCTCAGCACCGCTACGTTGCGGGGGTGCGCCAGGCCGGCGGCGAAGGCGGTGACGGCCAGGCCGGGCGCGGGTATCGGTCGCTCGCCAGCTGCCCAGCCCACGGCGCGGGCGATGCTGACGGTGGGCAGCAGCCCGGCATTGGGCGGCGGCAGCGTGGGGCGCGGCCCATAGCCGTCGGCAGCGTCGACCCGGGCGCTTTCGCAAGCAAAAAGCAGCCCGGCGGTACCGCCAAGCAGGAGGACGGCCAACAGCGCACGTTTCATCCCAGGGCAACGCGGCGCTGGGCGGCCGGTTGCCGGCTCAGCCCAGCAGAAGTGCTGGGTCGATGGCCGCGGCCATCGCGACGTAGCCGGCGCGGTTCGGGTGCAGCCCGTCGCCCGGGCCGCCGACAGTGCTGTCGGGCACGAATTCGGCGCGCATCCGGCCCGTGGCTGGGTCACGGATGGCAGCGTCGAAGTCGATGACCGCGTCGAACAGGCCGGGCGTGCGGATGAAGTCGTTCAGCGCGCGGCGTTTTTCGTCCTGCTCGGCGAAGCCGTGCGCCGCGCTGGTGCTGCCCAACGCGGCCACCACGGTGGCGCCGACCAGCCGGGCGCGGGGCAGCCTCTGCCGCAGCATGGCCACGCCACGGCGCATGGCGCCGGTCACCGTCTCCACGCTCGCCTGGCCATTGCGGGAGAAGTCGTTGATCCCCTCCAGCCAGACGAAATGGCTGACGGCGGACAGGCTGGCGACGTCGCGTTCCAGCCGGGCCAGGGCGCCGGGGCCGCCGGCGAAAGGCTGCGCCGCGGAATAGGTCGCGGGCCCGGCAACCTGGTTGCCGCCGATACCGGCATTGACCACGGCGATCGCATTCGGCCGGCTTGCATGCAGGCGGCGCTGCAGGATGTCTGGCCACCGGTCATCGCCGTTCATGGTGCTGGCGGTGCCGTCGGTGATCGAGTCGCCGAAGCAGACGATGACCGGCGTCGCCGCTGGCATCATCATGTCCATGGCGTCGAGGAAGAACCAGCTGGCGGTCGGGTGGGGGAAGGCCAGCTCCGCCTCCTCGGCCCCCTTCGCGCCGGCACCGGGCGCGGTGAGGTAGGAGGTCTGCAACGCCTTGGCGTGCCAGGTCATCGGCCCGCTTTCGCCGACGACGTGGAACGACACCGCCAGCTTACGGCCGGCCAGAAGCCCCGGGTCGGTGGCGAAAGGCAGCGCTACCGCGTCGCTCCAGGCATCGCCGCCCGCGGGGATGGTGATGCCGGCGGCGCCCGCGAAGCGCATCGGCTGGTTGGTGCCGGGCATGATCGTGCCGCCACCAAGCTGCAAGCCGACGAAGGCGGCGCCCAGGGTCAGCGGCCGGGTGCCGAGCGCGTTGGAAAAACGGAAGCGCGCCTGCGGCCCCCAGACGGTGGGGCGGATGACCAGCCGCATCGACTGGTCGCGTGCGCCGGTGGCGGCGTCGGGGAAGGGCACCGCCTGACTGGGCTGCGCCGAGGGGTTGCCAACGGGATAGGGCCCCTGCACCGAGGCCGCCCAACTGGTGGCCCAGGCGCCGGTTTGGGCCAGTGCGGGGGCCAGCGCGGGAGCCAGGGTGCCGACCGCGGCGGCGGCCGCCATTATGCCGGGCAGCAAGCGACGCGGTGTTGCGAGATCGACCATGGTGTTCCTCCGTCGGTTTTGTCGGAGTGTGGCCCCTGCCCGGCCGTCGCTACAAGGCTCACCGCCGCCGCATTGCCCGCGTCAGCACCCAGATCGGCAGCAGCCCCACCGCCACGATCAGCAACGCGCCGGTCGACGCCTCGGCCAGGCGCTCATCGCTCGCCAGGCTGTAGACCCGCACCGCCAGCGTGTCGAAGTCGAACGGCCGGATGATCAGGGTCGCCGGCAGCTCCTTCATGGTGTCGACGAAGACCAGGATGGCGGCCGAAAGCATGGCGCCGCGCGCCAGCGGCACCTCCACCTTCCAAACCGCCTGCCCGCCGGTGGCGCCCAGCGAGCGCGCGGCGTCACGCATCGAGGGGCGGAGGCGGGCCAGCCCGCCATCCAGCGCGCCCAGCGCCACCGCCATGAAGCGCACCAGATAGGCGAAGATCAGCGCCGCCACGCTGCCCGACAGCAACAGGCCCACCGAGACGCCGAACTGCGCCCGCATCCATCCATCCAGCGTGTTGTCGAACAGGCCGAAGGGCACCAACGTGCCCACCGCGATGACGCTGCCGGGCAGTGCGTAGCCCAGCCCGGCCAGCCGCATCGCCCAGCGCGGCGCGGGCCCGCGATGCAGCCG
>JACMRO010000469.1 GCA_014376425.1 Rubritepida sp. | reverse complement strand
GTCGAGCCGCTGCCGCAGCCGCCGGGCCACCGACCCGGCCTCGGCCGCCTGCCGCTGCCCTTTCGAGCGCTTGACCCCCTCCTCGTCCACGGCCAGGGTCCACGCCTCGACCGGGACGTCCCATCCCGGTGCGATCCGGTCGGCCCGGAGCGGCGCGTGCAGCTCGCCCAGCAGGGGCCCGAACACCGCGTTCGAGCGGGCGACCAGTCCTTGGTGACTGCGGAAGCTCAGGTCGAGGCTGACCTCCTCACCGCCGCCCTGAACGATCACCTCCCGGAGCCGACGGAACAGCGTGACGTCCGCCCGGCGAAAGCGGTAGATCGACTGCTTCTCGTCGCCCACCACGGTGCGCGCCGCGCCGGACGAGAGGCGGTCGAGCAGTTCCAGCTGTACGGGGTTGGTGTCCTGCGCCTCATCGATCAAAAAGGCTTTCCAGCGGGCCCCGTAGTGCTCCCGCACCGCCGCGTGCTGAAGGACCTGCAGGGCGTGGACCTCCAGGTCGCTGAAATCCACCACGCCGGCGGCAGCTTTGCGCCGGGCCAGCTCGGCTCGCAGCAGGGTGAAGGCCTCGCGCAAGTCCGGAAGGGCGGCGGCCAGCTCGTCATCCCGAGGGCCTGGCTCTAAGGTCAGCAGCCCGCGCTTGACCTCCCCCTCAATCAGGCCCCTGAGGATTGAGAGGGCGGCCTTGACCTCCACGAAAGCTCCGGGTGGCCAGGACTTCGCGCTCCCACCGATCAGCTTGATCGCCAGCAGGGCGTCACAGGCCGGGCCCGGCGCTTCCCCAGCCTGCAAGGCCGTGGCCGCGGCAAGCGCGGCTGTGCGAGCCAGTTCGATCCGGTCGCCTGCGGGCCCCGGGGTCTCCCGGAGGGAGTCCAGCGCCCCGCGCCAGTCAGGCCGGACCGTGAGTTCCTGGAGGCTGTGGGTCCGCGCCGAGTCGGCCCAGCTCCCCCACAGCGCCCGGCCGACCGCCAGCGCCTGCTCGGCCAACAGCGGGTCCCCCAGCAGGGCCTCGAGGGCGGCGGCCATCCGGCTGTAGGGCAGCCGCTTGAACAGCCGCGCCGGCAGGGTGCCCAGCGCCGCTTCGAAATGCTGACGGCGCCACAGGGCGGCCTGTCCGGCGTCCATGACCGCCACGTCCGGCCGCACGCCGGCCGGGCCGGGATGGTCCCGCAGGATCCGGGCGCACAGGGCGTGCAGCGTGCTGATCTGCGCCGCCTCGAGTTCCGCCAGGGTGTCCAGGTCATCCGGCCTTGCGCGGGCCACCTCGCGCCGGATCCGGGCGCGCAATTCCGCCGCGGCTTTCTCGGTGAACGTCACGGCCACCACCTCGAGTGGGGACAGGCCCCCGGCGTCCAGGTGGTGCAGGTAGCGCGACACCAGCATGTGGGTCTTGCCGCTGCCCGCCCCGGCCACCACCGCGACGCTCCCGGGGGCGCCGGCGGCCCGCTGCTGCTGGGCGGTCAGGCCCATGGGGCCACCTTACGGGCCGCCCGGGCTCCGCCGCGGCAGACGGCCTCGAAGCGGCAGAATTCGCAGGCCTTCAGCGCCGGGTCCGGGCGGGGCGGCAGGGCCCCCAACGAGAGCTGGGCATGAACGCGCTCCACGAAGGCCTCGAGTTCGCTGCCGGGCAGCCGGACCCGGTCGATCACCCGGGCGCTGCGGAGCGAGAAGTACGCGGCCCCGGCCGGCCGGAATTCCGGCCACAGGCTCGGCAGGGCGGCCTGCAGGTAGATTGGCAGCTGCAGGTCGAGGCTTAGGCGTCCGCCCGCGTCCTGAACGCCCTGCGGCTTGCTGGTTCCACTCTTGTAGTCGGTGATCATCAACTGCTCGCCCTTGCGGTCCACCCGGTCGATCAGGCCGCGCACTTTCAGGCCATACCAGGAGCCCTCGAAAGTCACCTCCGCGGCGAACGGGTGGTACTCAGGAGCCAGGAAATCCGGCGCCGCGACCACCCGCTGCAGCTGGGTGAGCAACTCGGGTCGTTCCAGCTGCCACTGCGGCGTCTGTGGCCACTCCAGCAAGGTTTCGGCCTGGGCCAGGGCGGTCTCGAGGGCGTCCGCCATTGCCGTCCTGGGCTCAGTCGTTTCTTCAAAAGCCT
>JACMRO010000040.1 GCA_014376425.1 Rubritepida sp. | reverse complement strand
GTTCTGCAGCACCGCCATGGCGAGCGGCGCGCCGCCGCGATAGGCGACATGGGTGATGTCGATGCCGGCCGCCGCGCCCAGCTGCTCGGGGGGGGGGTGCGGCATGCTGCCGGGGCCGGAGCTGGCAAAGTTCAGCGCACCGGGTCGGGCGCGGGCGGCGGCGATGAGGTCCGCCACCGTGTAAATCGGCAGCACGGTGGGCACCACCAGCGGCTCGGGCACCAGCACACCCAGCGTCAGCGCGGCCAGGTCGCGCAGCGGATCATAAGGCGTACCGCGGCCCAGACGGGGCGAGATGGCGAGTGCGCCGGCGCTGGCGATCGAGATGGTGTGGCCATCGGGTGCCGCGCGCGCCACCGCCTCCACCCCCGTCACGCCGCCCGCACCCACCCGGTTCTCCACCACGACCGGCTGGCCCAGCGCCGCCTGCATGCGCGGCGCCATGATGCGGGCAACGATGTCGGACGGCCCGCCGGGCGCGAACGGCACGATGAAGCGGATGGACCGGGTGGGGAAATCCTGCGCCAGGGCGGGCCAGGCGGCCAGCAGCGCAAACATCATCAGGCGGAACATGCACCCTCCCCGGGCGGTATGGTTGCTGCCAGTATCGGCCAAAGGCGGAGAACGGTCACCATGCGCATCACCCGGGTCGAGAGCCGCATCCAGCGCAGCGCCTTCACCTACGGCGCCGGCGCCGCGGGGGTCGGCGGCAACCTGCATCTGCGCGGCATGGACACGCTGCTGGTGCGGGTGGAGACCGAGGATGGCCGGCACGGCTTCGGCGAAGGCTTCGGCTTCAACCTGGTGGAGACGACGAAGGAGGCGCTGGATAGGCTGGTGGCGCCCGCCTGCATCGGCACCGACGCGACCGACATCGCTGGACTGTCGCTGCGGCTGCAGCGCCGTTTTCACAATTTCGGCCGCAGCGGGCCGGTGATCTTCGCCCTCTCCGGCATCGACATCGCACTGTGGGACCTGGCGGCGCAGCGTGAGGGACAGCCGCTGCATGCCCTGCTGGGCGGCGCGGCGCGGCCCCGGGTGGAGGCCTATGCCAGCCTGCTGCGCTACGGCGTGGCCGCGGACGTCGCCCGCAACGCGGCCGCCGCCGTCGCCCGTGGCTATCGCCGCATCAAGCTGCACGAGATCGACCTGGACTGCATCAGCGCCGCCCGCGCCGCGATACCGGCCGACATCCCGATCATGCTCGACATCAACTGCGCCTGGCCCAGCGTGGCCCAGGCGGTGGCGTTCGGCCGCGCCGTGGCGGAGATGAACATCGCCTGGGTCGAGGAGCCGATCTGGCCGCCGGAGGATTTCGACGCCATCGCCCAGGTCCGCGCCGCCGGTCACACCCCCATTGCGGCAGGCGAGAACATTGGCGCACCGGAAGAGTTCGGCCGCTTCATCGCCGCCGGTGCGCTCGATGTGGCGCAGCCAAGCGTCACCAAGATTGGCGGCCTGACGGGGCTGCGGCAGGTGGCGGCACTGGCGCGGGGCGTGGCGGTGGTGCCGCACTCGCCCTATTTCGGCCCCGGCCTGCTGGCCACGCTGCACTGGCTGGCGGCCTGCGAGGTTGCGCAGCCGCTTGAGATCTACTTCGCCGAGCTGGAGGCCGCACCCTATGGCCGCGCGCTCGACCCGGACGACGGTTACGTCACGGTGCCCGTCGCGCCGAGGCTGGGGCTGATACCGAGCTGGTAGAACCGGCTGGCGCTGCGCCAGAACAGGCTCTCGCGCTCATCCGCGGAGGCCCCCTGGGCGAGGCGCTTGAAGGCGTTCCACCCCACCGCATAGCTGTAGCCGCCGCGATCGACAGGAAAATTGCTCTCGAACATGCAGCGCGCGGCCCCGAAATCTTCGATGATCGCCTCCATCCAGGGCCGCCAGGCGTCGGCAAGCGTTTGCGATGCGGGCGCCGTCGCCTCTCGCTCGAAGCCGAAGCCCGGCAGCCGCATGCCCAGGCCACCCAGCTTCACCATCACATTCGGGCAGGTCGCCAATTCGCGCATCGACGCGCGCCAGACCGGGAAGACCGCGTCGCGCGAATAACCGCCGATGCCCAGCACACCGCCGCAATGGTTGAGCACCATCGGCACGCCGGGGAAGTCCCGCGCCAGGCGGATCAGCCGCGGCAATTGCGGGAAGTAGAGCCAGGCATCGAAAGACAACCCCGTCGCGCCCAGCTCCGCCATGCCGGCGCGGAAGGCCGGGCTGTCCAGCATATCCTCGGCCGGCCGGTAAGCGGGGTTCAGCAGCACCGGGTCTGCATCCCAGGTGGCGATATGACGAATGCCGCGAAAGCGCCCGCCCCCGGCGTGGAGATGGGCCTCCAGCACCGGCCGCACCGCGGCGCCCAGCGTGAGGTCGGCCTGGCCTACGATACCGGCGCAGACCCGCGCATCGCCGTAGTTGCCGCTCTCGCACATCGCCGCCACGCCGGCGGCAAACTCGGTCTCGCCCACCCCGCGCATCTCCACCGGCCCATCGGCCCTGCTCATGCTGCGGCTGGACTGCACCAGAACGGTGGCCCGCACATCATGGCCCGAGCGCATGTCGGCCAGCATCTCGTGCAGCAGGTAGCGCCAACCATCGCGCTCCCAAAGGTGATGATGCGGGTCGATGATGAACTGTCCGGGGTCCAGGATCGGCTCCTGGTGCGTGGCCAGCCAGTCTTCCCGCACCGCAATTTGATGTCCGCTCATGGCGTCAGCTTGCCGCACATCGTCAGCAGGCGGAACATGGCCTGATGCAAAAGCGTTTCGACGGCCAGACTATCCTCGTCACCGGCGCGGGTTCCGTCGGGCCGGGCTGGGGCAATGGCCGCGCCATCGCCACTGCCTTCGCCACCGAGGGCGGCCATGTGGTGGGGCTGGACCGCGAGCCGGCGGCGATGGAGGAGACCGCCGCGCGCATCGCGCAGGCCGGTGGACACTTCACGCCGCTGGCCTGCGATGCCACCGACAGCCAGGCCATCGCCGCCATCGTGGCGCGGCTGCCGCGCATCGACGTGCTGGTGAACAATGTCGGCGGCTCCGCCCCGGGCGGGCCGGTGGAGATGGACGAGGCGGTATGGGACCGGCAGATCGACCAGAACCTGAAAAGCGTCTTCCTGCTGTGCAAGCACGTGCTGCCGGTGATGGACGCACAGGGCGCGGGCGCGATCGTCAACCTGGCGTCGACCTCGGGCATCCGGTGGACCGGTTCGGCGCAGGTCGCCTACGCCGCATCCAAGGCCGCGGTGATCCAGCTTTCCCGCGTCGTCGCCGTGCAATACGCCGCCCGCGGCATCCGGGTGAACACGGTCGTGCCCGGCCAGCTGCATACGCCCATGGTGGAAGCGCGCCTGGCTGGCCAGCGCGCCGGCGGCGACGTTGCGGCCATCCTGGCGCAACGCCTGGCGCGCATCCCGCTGGGCTTCGCCGGCGACGGGCGGGACACGGCCGCGGCCGTCCTGTTCCTCGCCTCCGCCGAGGCGCGTTTCATCACCGGAACCGAATTGGTGGTCGATGGCGGCATGTCGGTGCGCTGCGGTTGAAACCCTTTCCCACCTTGTAGCGTATTAGGCGCGACCCTGATGAGGCTCGGATGCCTGCGCGTGTGACTGACCAACGACATGGCTGGGGTCTTGCCGGCATCGGGGTTTGCATCCTGGCGCTGATGGTGGCGGGGCCCGCGCTGCGCACGCAGGGGGGCGACCTGCCTTTCAACGCCGTGGCGCTGCTGCAGGGGGTGCTTTGCATCCTGGCGGTGCCGCTGGCCACGCGGCTGCCGGCGCGCACGGCGTTGCTGATCATCCTGCTGGGCGGACTGGCCATGCGCATCCCGCCAATGCTGGACTACCCGTTCCTGTCGACCGACGCGTTTCGCTACATCTGGGACGGGCAGGTGCAGGGCGCCGGCATCAACCCCTATCGCCACATCCCCTCGGCCACCGAGCTGTCTTTCCTGCGCGACGGCTGGATTTTTCCCAACATAAACCGGGCTGATTACGCGGTCACGATCTACCCGCCGGCGGCGCAGATGCTGTTCTTCCTGGTCGGCCGCGTCGGCGACAGCCTGCTCAACATCCGCCTGTGGTTCGTAGCGTTGGAGGGGGTGACAGTTTGGCTGCTGATCGACCTGCTGCGGCGAGTCGGCGCGCCGGTGCAGCGCATCGTCGCCTGGGTGTGGCACCCGCTGGCGATCTGGGAGATCAGCGGCAGCGCGCATATCGACGGGCCGATGGTGATGATGGCGGTTTTTGGTATCTGGCTCGTGGCGGTGTCGCGGCGGCCGGTGCTGGGCGCGGTGGCAATGGCGGTGGCGGCGATGATGAAGCCGCTGGCCGCCCTCGCCCTGCCCTTCGCATGGCGGCCATGGGGCTGGCGGGCGCCGGCGGCGG
>JACMRO010000468.1 GCA_014376425.1 Rubritepida sp. | reverse complement strand
TCTCTTTTTTGCTGTCCCGGAGTCCAGATCATGGCGTCTCGCCGCACGGCCCTCTTCCTTCTGCTCCTGATGGCAACCGCGCGGGCCCGGGGGGTGCGCCGCCGCCCCACCCCGCCGGACGCCGGCAGCACCGACAGGATCCGGCCGTGCCGGTCGGCCACCACGCCGCCCAGGGCCCGGGCGCGCGACAGATCCGGCGGCAACGCGCGGTCGAGCAGCAGCAGGCCGAGCAGGGCCGCGCCGAATGACAGCCAGATGACCCGCTTGCGCACCCCTTATCCTGCCCACACGCTCCCGATCTGGCAAAAGCCGCCCATCTGTGGTGCTGCGCTGCAACATCTGACAGCATCCGTCTCTTTTTTGCTGTCCCGGAGTCCAGATCATGGCGTCTCGCCGCACGGCCCTCTTCCTTCTGCTCCTGATGGCAACCGCGCGGGCCCAGCCCGGGCCGCAGGGACCGCCTGCCGTGGGCGTCCAACCGGCCGAGCGTCGCCCGGTGACCGAAACCGCCGAATTCGTCGGGCGGATCGAGGCAGTGAGCCGGGTCGAAATCCGCGCCCGCGTCACCGGCTTCCTTGAGGCCCGGCTGTTTCAGGAGGGCGGCGAGGTGGCCGAGGGCGCGGCCCTGTTCCGCATCGAACGCGCGCCGTTCGAGGCGCAATTGGCCCAGGCGCGTGCCAACGGCGCCTCGGCCCAGGCGACGCTCGAGAATGCCCGCGTCACCCTGGCCCGGGCACGAGACCTGCGCTCGACCGGCGCCGGCACCCAGGTGGCGCCCGACACCGCGCAGGCGGGCGAACGCACCGGCGCCGCCGCCGTGCTCGCGGCCCAGGCCCAGGTCCGCGTCGCCGAGATCAATCTCGCCTATACCGACGTCACCGCGCCCATCGCCGGCAAGATCGGCCGGGCCGTCTATGCGGTGGGCAATGTCGTGGCGCCCAACGCCGCCGAGCCCATGGCCACCATCGTCAGTCAGGACCCGATGCGCGTCGCATTCACCGTCAGCCAGCGGCAGGCCCTGGAACTGCGGCAGCGCTACGAATCGCGCGGCGGCGCCTCGGCTGTCGTGGTGCGCGTCCGCCTGGTGGATGGCCGGCCCTACAACCAGGTCGGGCGCATCGACTTCATCGACACCCAGATCGACCGCGCCACCGACACCATCCTGATCCGCGCCCTGATCCCCAACCCGGTGCGCAGCGCACCGGGCAGTTCAGGCGATTCGCGTGAACTGATCGACGGCCAGTTCGTGACCGCCACCGTCGAGGGCGTGGAGCCGGTGCAGGCCATCGTGGTGCCGCGCGCCGCGGTGGGCCAGGACCAGAGCGGTTTCTTCGTCTTCATCGTGGGCGAGAACAACCTGGCGCAACGCCGGCCGGTACGGCTGGGGCGCGGCACGGCAGAGATGGCGGTGGTCGAGGAAGGATTGCAGGGCGGCGAACAGGTCATCACCGAGGGTGTGCAGAGGGTACGGCCGAATGCGCCGGTCAACCCGGCGCCGGCGGGCCTGCCAGCCGGCAGGCCGCCGGGCACACCGGCAGCACCAGCGGCGGCGCGGCCACCGGGTGCTCCGGCGCCAGCCCCCGCAGCTTCACGCTAGGCCCCGCGGATGCTTTCCTCCATCTTCGTCGACCGGCCGCGCCTCGCCATCGTCATCGCCATCGTGACGACGATCGCAGGCGCGCTCGCATTGTCGGTCATCCCGGTCAGCCAGTTCCCCAACATCGTGCCACCACAGGTACAGGTGGTGACGCGCTACCCCGGCGCCTCGGCCGCCGTCGTCGAGCAGACGGTGGCGCAGCCTCTGGAAAGCGCGGTGAACGGCGTCGACCGCATGCTCTACATGCGCTCCAACTCGGCCAATGACGGCACCTACACGCTCAGCGTGTCCTTCGCGCTCGGCACCGACCCCGATATCGCCACGGTCAACGTCAACAACCGGGTACAGGCCGCGCTGGCCCGCCTGCCGCAGGAGGTGCAGCGCAACGGCGTCACCGTGCGCAAGCAATCCTCGGCGGTGCTGCAATTCCTGTTCATCTACTCGCCGGACGGGTCGCGACAGCCGATCTTCCTGTCCAACTACACCACCATCAACATCCTCGATCGCCTGGCGCGGGTGCCGGGCGTCGGCCAGGTGCAGCTGTTCGGCGCGCTGGACTACTCGATGCGCATCTGGTTCGAAGTCGACCGGCTGATCAGCCTTAACCTCGCGCCGTCGGACATTATCGCCGCCATCCAGGGGCAGAACATCCAGGCCGCCGTGGGCCGCATCGGCGCCCGCCCGATCGGCCCCGACCAACAATTCCAGTTCAACATGCAGACGCAAGGTCGCCTCACCTCGCCCGAGCAATTCGGCAACATCATCATCCGCGCCAACCCCGATGGATCGATGCTGCGGGTGCGCGACGTTGCGCGGATCGAGCTTGGGGCGGCCAATGAGGACACGGAATCCCGGCTCAACGGCCAGCCCGCCGTCACCATGGGCATCTACCTCTCGCCCGGCGCCAACGCGGTGGGGGTGGCCGCCGCCGTGGGCCGCGCCATGGACGAGCTGAAGACCCGCTTCCCCGAGGGCGTCGACTATCGGGTGTTCTACGACACCTCGACCTTCGTCTCCGACACCATTGTCGAGGTGTTGAAGACGGTGGGCGAGGCGTTCCTGCTGGTGGTCCTTGTGGTCTATCTGTTCCTGGGCAGCTTCCGCGCGACCATCGTGCCGGCCATCGCCGTGCCGGTGTCGCTGATCGGCACCTTCGCGGTAATGCTGGCGATCGGGTTTACCGCCAACACCATCTCGCTGCTGGCCATGGTACTGGCCATCGGCATCGTGGTCGACGACGCCATTGTGGTCGTGGAAAACGTCGAACGCGTGATGGAGGAGGAGCCGCACCTCTCGCCGGCCGACGCCACCAAGAAAGCGATGGCCGAGATCACCGCACCGATCATCGCCATCACCATGGTGCTGCTCTCGGTCTTCGTGCCGGTGGCCTTCATTCCCGGCGTGGCCGGCGTGCTGTTCCGCGAATTCGCGGTGACGATCATCGTCGCCATGATCATCTCGGCGATCAACGCGCTGACGTTGTCGCCCGCGCTCTGCGCCATCCTGCTCAGCCACACCGGGCCCAGACGCGGGCCCATCAAGTACGTGCTGCGCGCCATTGATGGCGCGCGAGACGGCTATGCCTGGCTGGTCGGCAAGCTGGTGCGGGTGTCGATCCTGGCCATCCCGATCACGGCGGCCATCCTGTTCGGCATCTACACCGCCAGCCTGCGCACGCCGCAGGGCTTCCTGCCGCAGGAGGATCAGGGCGCCTTCTTCGTGCAGATGCAGCTGCCGCAGGGCGCCTCGGTCAGCCGCACGCGGGCGGTGGTGGAGCAGGTCGAGGGTATCCTGCGCTCCAACCCTGCCATCGAGAACACGCTGGCCATCGTGGGCTTTTCGCTGATCGATGGCGGGGCGCAGTCCAACGCCGCCTTCATGGTGGCGCGGATGAAGCCCTTCGCCGACCGCACCGCCACGCAGGACAGCGTCTTCGCCGCCATCGGGCGGCTGTTGGGCGCGGCCCAAGGTATCCGGCAAGCCAATGTCTTCGCCTTCAACATCCCGCCCATCATCGGCCTGGGTACCGGTGGCGGCTTCGAATATCAGCTGCAGGATTTTGAGGGGCGCGACCCGGGGGAGCTGGGCCAGGCCATGCTGGGCATGATGATCGCGGCCAACCAGGATGCGCGGCTGCGCGGGGTGTTCTCCACCTTCTCCCCAACAACGCCCTCGCTCTTCCTCGATGTCGACCGCGACAAGGCGCAGGCGCTGGGGGTGCGCATCTCCGACGTCTTCGCGGCTTTGCAGACCACCTTGGGCGGCTTCTACGTCAATGACTTCAACCTGTTCGGCCGTACCTGGCAGGTCAACATCCAGGCCGAGGCGACCGATCGCGACGAGATCTCCGACATCTGGCGGATCCGCGTGCGGAGCCAGACCGGGCAGATGGTGCCGCTGCGCGCCTTCGCCGATGTGCGGGTGGTCCTGGGTGCGCAGACCATCAGCCGCTACAACAACAGCCGCACGGTGCTGTTGAACGGTTCACCCTCGCCCGGCACCTCCTCGGGCGATGCGCTGCTGGCCATGGAACAGCTCTCATCGCGCGTGCTGCCGCCGGGCTACGGCTTCGAATGGACCGGCACGGCCTTCCAGGAAAAGCAGGCGGCGGGGCGCACGGGGGTGCTGATCGCGCTCGCGCTGCTGTTCGCCTACCTGTTCCTGGTCGCGCTCTATGAGAGCTGGACCATCCCGATCCCAGTGCTGCTTTCGGTCGCCGCAGGCGGGCTGGGCTCGTTCGTGGCGCTGATTCTGGCCGGCAAGGCGCTGGACGTCTACGCCCAGATCGGCCTGGTGGTGCTGATCGCCCTCGCCGCCAAAAACGGCATCCTGATCGTCGAATTCGCCAAGGAGCGGCGCGAGGCCGGCTTGCCGATCCGCGAGGCCGCGATTCTGGGTGCGCGCATGCGGTTCAGGGCGGTGATGATGACATCCATCGCCTTCATCCTGGGGCTGGTACCGCTGGTCTGGGCGGGGGGTGCTGCCGCATTGTCGCGCCAGGCGGTGGGCACCCCCGTCTTCGGCGGCATGATCGCCGCCGCGGTGGTCGGCATCTTCATGATCCCGATGCTCTACGTCACCTTTCAGCAGGGGCGCGAGACTGTGAAGGGCTGGTTCCGCCGCAAGCCGAAGCCGGCGGGCCCCACACCCACGCAGCCCTGAAACGCCCATCCCGCCGCGGCGTTGACTGACCGATACAAACAGGAGGCGATGATGGCGGAGAAGAAGGGCCACGGCAGTGCCACGGCACAGCGCGCGAATGCCAAGGCGGCGAAGGAAGGCAAGTCCAACCCTCGCACCTCGTCCTCCGCACAGGCGGAATTGGGCAAGAAAGGCGCCAATTCGAAGAAGTGAGGGGGCAGCGCCGCGACGCGCACCGGTGATCGCCCCTTTGCGAATGGCGGTTTGCACCCCATCCTGCTGACAGTCGCAAGGAGCAGCATCATGGCGAAGTTCGGCCTCAGCCAGTCCATCCGCCGTATTGAAGACCCCCGCCTGCTGAAGGGCGATGGTCGCTACACCGGGGACATCGCCCTGCCCGGGCAGACCCAGGGCCAGGTGCTGCGCAGCCCGCATGCTCACGCCCGCATCACCAGCATTGACGCCACGCAAGCCAAGACGATGCCCGGCGTGCTGGCGGTGCTGATCGGGGCAGACCTGCAGGCCATGGGCATCGGTGAAGTCCCCTGCGCCATCCCATTGAAGAATGCCGACGGCTCGCCGCGCGGTGATACGCCCCGCCTGCCGCTGGCCACCAGCCATGTCCGCCATGTCGGCGATCCGGTCGCCTTCGTTGTCGCCGAGACGGTGGAGCAGGCGCGCGATGCGGCCGAGGCCATCACGGTCGAGTACGAGGTGCTGCCCAGCGCTACCGACCTGGCCACGGCGCATGAGGCCGGCCAGCCGCAGGTGTGGGACAGCGTGGCGCGCAACACAGTGTTCGACTGGGAGGCGGGTGACCGCACCAAGACCGCGGCACTGATCGCCGGCGCCGCCCACGTCACCCGCCTGACGGTGGTGAACAACCGGGTCGTGGTGGCCAGCATGGAAGGTCGCGCCTGCACCGCCGAATACGATGCGGAGAAGGAAAAGTTCACCCTTTATGCCGGCACACAGGGCTCCTGGCTGGTGAAGAACCTGCTGGCCAGCAGCGTGCTAAAGGTCGCGCCCGAGAAGATCCGCGTCGTCACACCCGACGTCGGCGGCGGCTTCGGCATGAAGCTGTATTTGTATGCCGAATACGCGCTGTGCGCGATCGCGGCGCGGCAGGTCGGTCGTCCGGTGCGCTGGGCGGCGGAGCGGACGGAGGCGTTCCTGTCCGACACCCACGGCCGCGATAACATTACCCTCGGTGAGCTGGCGCTGGACGCCGACGGCAAGTTTCTCGCACTTCGGACGAAGAACTACGCCAATATGGGCGCTTATCTCTCGACCTTCGCACCCTTCATTCCGACCGGTGCCGGCACCAAGGTACTGGCCTCGATCTACGGCTTCCAGGCGATCCACGCCAATGTGATCGGCGTGCTGACGAACACCGTGCCGGTGGACGCCTATCGCGGCGCCGGGCGGCCGGAGAGCAATTACCTGGTCGAAAGGCTGATCGACACCGCGGCCAACGAGCTCGGCATCGACCGGGTCGAATTGCGGCGGCGAAACATCGTGCCCTC
>JACMRO010000467.1 GCA_014376425.1 Rubritepida sp. | reverse complement strand
GTGCAGGCCGAGCCGCGCAGCATCAGTACACTGCCACCCAGCTAGCTGGCCTAGGGCCGCATCATGCTGATCCCGACTTTACGCTCGGCAGGCCGGTGGCAGTGGCACTGGAGCGTTGGCCACCAATGCCTGCACCATCCAGAAGTCTCTGCCAGCATCTCCGGCAGCACGCTGTCGGAGATGCGGGTGATCCTGCGCAACCGCGGCATGCCGGATCAGCGGCGACACCGAACTTTCTGGCCCGGGCCAGCGCAGGACGAACTCGCTCACCAGCGTGCATAACGCCCCGCAGCAAACCGCCACGACGGCGGCGGGATACGTCTCATGGCGGTTCATTGGCGGGCACCACGCTGCGGATCAACATCACCGCATGCCAGGTGGTAACACCCTGAAGGCAGGTCCCTGGACGAGGCCTGGCCATGCCGCCACAAAGCAGCATGGCCAACACCGACATCCTGATTCCCGCCACCACGTTGCAGGACGTGGTCAACCGCATCTTCCTCGCCAGCGGCTGCGCGCCCACCGAGGCGCTGCGCATCGCCAGCCACCTGCTCGGTGCCAACCTCGCCGGGCATGACAGCCACGGCGTGGTGCGCGTGCCGCGCTACGTCGAATGGCAGGAAGCCGGTTTCGTCCTGGCCGGACAGCAAGCCTCCATCATCAGCGACATGGGCGCCATGGTGTTGCTGGACGGCCATTTCGGCTTCGGCCAGACCGTGGCGAAGCAGGCGACCGACCTCGCCATCGAACGCGCCCTGGCGAACGGCTCCTGCATCATGGGCCTGCGAAACGCGGGCCATATCGGCCGCGTCGGCGACTATGCGGAGATGGCCATCGCGGCGGGCCTGATCTCCATCCATTTCGTCAATGTCGCCGGCTCCGTGCTGGTGGCGCCCTTCGGCGGCACCGAGCGGCGGTTTTCCACCGCGCCCTTCTGCGTCGGCGTGCCGCTGCCCGAAGGCCCGGTGCTGCTGGATTTCGCCACCAGCTTCGTCGCCGAGGGCAAGGTGCTGGTCGCCAGCACCGGCGGCAAAGCCCTGCCCGAAGGCGCATTGATCGAACCCGACGGGCGCCTCAGCACCGACCCGCACACCCTTTATGGCCCCTATGAAAGCGTCGGGCCGCGCAACCCGTCGCTGGGTGCCGGCGCCATACGCGCCTTTGGCGACCACAAGGGATCTGGCCTGGCGATGATGTGCGAATTGCTGGCCGGGGCGCTGGCCGGTGGCGGTACCTCGGGCCCCATCGGTGCGCGCGGCCGCATCTCCAACGGCATGCTGAGCATCCACCTGTCGCCCACGCATTTCGGTGACCGGGCAAGCTTCGAGGCCACCGCGCGCGACTACGTCGCCTGGGTGAAGGGCTGCGCGCCGGCCAGCACCGACGCTCCGGTGCTGGTGCCCGGCGAGCCCGAGGCCGCCCGCCGCGCTGACCGGCTGGCGCGTGGTGTGCCATTGCCGGCTGAGACCTGGGCGAACATCGCCGCCACCGCCCATCGCCTGGGCGTGCTGGTGCCCAACGACCTATGAGCTACGAAGCCTACGCCGCCGCGCGCGCGGCAATCCTGACCAGCGCGTCCAGGCGCATCCCCGCCGCCTCGGCCGCGTCGCAGGCCCGCGCGCTGGGTCTGTGGGATGGCAAGAACCCTGCGGTCGGCAGCGACGCGCAGCTTGGCCTACTGCTCGACCTGGGTGTCTTCTCACCGGTGGGCGGCCATTCCCCGGCGCTGGGGCGCGAGGCTAGCATGAACCCGCCCCCGCCAGGCAGCGAAGCCGCCCGCGTGATGGCGGCGCTGCACGAGACCCGCATAACCCTGTTCCGCGTCGCCGACCGTCATCCGCAAGGCGGCGTGTGGATCGACGACCTGCTGCGCGGCATGCCCGTGCATGTGCAGGATGAAGGGCTGGCGCGGGATAGCATGGAAGGCGTCGGCTTCGGCGGCCGCCTGATGCCCATCGACGGCTATGAAATGACCTGCGGCGTTTTGGCCCCGCTGCTCGATTCCAGCCTGGACCTGCTGCTGGGCTACCCGCTGCCGCCCACGCCGGTGCCAGCCAGCATGCCGCCGCTGACGGTGCCGGACGCGGATGACCTGGCGACGCTGCGCCAGGCTGCGGGCAAGCCCGAGTTCATCGTGCAGCTATATCGGGCGTCGCTGGATTCCGGGGCGATGGGGCCGCGCCGGCGGGACTGAGCGGCGCCAGCCGGTTCAGCCTGATGCGGTGTATGGGGAGCACCCTGACCGTGGCAGCTATGGCGGGGCACTTTGGGCAGGGTGATGCGGCAGGGACACGCCTGGTCAATGAGCAGGATCAGCCAGTATCCCACTGGCCCATCATCGGGTTCGTGTTGCGCGCAATCCAGCCATGCGCTTTGCTCTCCGAAAAAGGAAGCCCGTCCATGCGCCGCCGCCACCTCGCCGCTCTTCTCGCCACGCCAGCGATTTCGCCCGCCTCTGCCCAGACCTTTCCCGACCGGCCCATCACCCT
>JACMRO010000466.1 GCA_014376425.1 Rubritepida sp. | reverse complement strand
GAGCATGATGGCGTCGTCGTCGGGTCCCACCGCCCGCTCCGGCGGCGCGGCCTCGGCCGCCCCGGCCATCACCGCGTCATAGCTGCGCACGCCCGCCGCCAGGGCCTTGGTCGCCCGCCCCGCGCTCCCCGCCAGGCGGGCGGGCGCGTCCTCGCAGGCGGCCAGCCGGCCCAGCCGCCCCTGGTCGGCCAGCAGCAGCTTGGCGCCAGAATCCTTCAGCCCGTATTCCATCTCGTGCGGCTGCCACAGCGCGTTCATCGCCACCGCGATCGCCCCGATCGAGGTCGCCGCCATGAAGCCCAGGATCCATTCCGGATAGTTGCGCATGGAGATGGCGACCCGGTCGCCCTTCTCCACCCCATAGTCGGCCACCATCGCCGCCGCCAACCGCTGCGACGCCACCCAGGCCGCCTCAAAGGTCAGCCGCTCATCCTCATAGACGATGAAGGGCAGCTCGCTGCGCCCGGCCTCGAACAGGGCCCGCAGGTTGACCGGCGCATTCTTGAACGCCCGCACGCGGCGCCCCAGGGCCTCGATCTCCGTCAGCTCATAGGGCAAGCCCTCGCCGGTCAACTGCGCCAGCGCCTCAATCCTGTTCACGTGTCTCAATCCCCGACGGTTGCGTGCCCGGACTCGCGCCGGGCTGACGGTGCGTTAGGCGCCAGAGTTTGGCCGCGATGTCCAGCGCGACCGCCCGCTGTCAGCTACCTCGCCGCCGGCGGCAGGCCTCCGAGCAGTAGCGAACCTCGTCCCAGACCTTCGCCCACTTCTTGCGCCAGGCGAACGGACGCCCACAGACCGCGCAGACCTTGGTGGGCAGGTCGGCCTTGGCCACGCCCTTCACAGCCGTCCCTCGCGCATGGCGGTCAGGTGCTGCTGCGCCTGGTCTCGCAACCCCGCCTGCCGCTCTGCCCCCATCCGGTCCCACGTCGCGTAGACAAACGGCATGCGGGCGTTGCGGCTGAACCGGTCGCGGTGGCGGGCCATGAAGTCCCAGTAGAGCGCGTTGAACGGGCACGCGCGGTCGCCCACCGCCACGGTGGGATCATAGGCGCAGCCCTGGCAGTAGTTGCTCATCTTGCGGATATAGGCGCCGCTGGCCGCATAGGGCTTGGAGGCCAGCACCCCGCCGTCGGCGTGCAGCGCCATGCCCAGGGTATTGGGCGCCTCGACCCACTCATAGGCGTCGGCATAGACGGCCAGGTACCACTCGTGCACCGCCTTGGGCGCAAGGCCCGCCAGCAGGGCGAAGTTGCCGGTGATCATCAGCCGCTGGATGTGGTGCGAATAGGCGTGGTCATAGGTATGGGCCAGGGCTTCGCGCACGCAGGCCATCTGCGTCTGGCCGCTCCAGTAGAACCCGGGCAGCGGCGCGTGGGCCTCCAGGGCGTTCTGCTCCAGATAGCCCGGCATGAACCGCCAGTAGACGCCGCGCACATATTCCCGCCAGCCGAGGATCTGGCGGATGAACCCCTCGGCGGCGTTCAGCGGCGCGGCGCCCTCGCGCCAGGCCGCCTCGGCCCTGCGGCAGACCTCCAGCGGATAGAGCAGGCCAGCATTGATATAGGCCGCCAGCAGCGAGTGGCGCAGCCAGGGCTCGCCTGCCACCATGGCGTCCTGGTAGTCGCCGAACCCCGGCAGGATATGGGCGATGAAGTGGTCCAGCTCCGCCAAGGCCTGGCGCCGCGTCACCGCGAAATGGAAGGGCTCCAGCCGGCCATAGCCGTCGGGGAACCGCCGCCGCACCAGCGCCAGCACCTCCAAGGTGATGGCGTCCTTCTTGAAGCTCAGCCGCGGCGGCGAGGTCAGCCCCGCCTTGGGCGGCTTGCGGTTGTCGGCGTCGAAGTTCCAGCGCCCCCCGGCCGGCTTCCCGTCGGCCTCCATCAGCACGTCGTGCCGCCGCCGCATCTCCCGGTAGAAGTACTCCATCCGCAGCTCACGCCGGTCGCCGACCCAGGCGTTGGACTCGGCATGCGGACACAGGGACCGCGTGTCGGGCAGGAT
>JACMRO010000465.1 GCA_014376425.1 Rubritepida sp. | reverse complement strand
GCGTTGCGGCCGACGATCGCCTTATTGGGCTGCACGTCAAAGCCGGTGATGGCGGCCAGCAGGCGCGACATGCCCAGCAGCCGGGTCGTCTTGATGGGGTGCTTCGCCGCCAGCTTGTCGCGCCGGGTGCGCAGCGCCATCACCACCTCCTCCAGCGCGGCATTGCCGGCGCGGTCGCCGATGCCGTTGATGGTGCACTCGATCTGCCGCACCCCCGCCTGCACGGCGGCCAGAGTGTTGGCCACGGCCAGGCCCAGATCGTTGTGGTTATGGGTGGAGAAGATCACCTGGTCGGCATTCGGCACCCGGTGGCGCAGCATGGTGAATTGCCGTGCCGTCTCCTCCGGCAGGGCATAGCCCACCGTGTCGGGAATGTTGATGGTCGTCGCACCCGCGCGGATCGCCGCCTCCACGCAGCGGCACAGGAAGTCGTCTTCAGACCGGCTGCCGTCCTCCGCCGACCACTCCACGTCATCGGCGTGGTTGCGGGCCAGGGTGACGCTTTCGGTGATACGCTCCAGCACCTGGTCGGGGGTCATCCGCAGCTTAACCCGCATATGCAATTCGCTGGTCGCCAGCACGATGTGAATGCGCGGGCGCGCCGCGTGCTTCACCGCATTCGCGCTCGCAATGATGTCGCCGGTATTGGCCCGCGACAGGCTGGCCACCACCGGGCCGTCCTTGGCGAAACGCCTGGCGATGGACTGCACGCTCTCGAAATCGCCTGGGCTTGCCACGGCGAATCCGGCCTCGATGACGTCGACACCGAGCTCATTCAGCGCGTCGGCCATGCGCAGCTTCTCGTCTAGGTTCATCGAGAAGCCGGGCGATTGCTCGCCGTCGCGCAGCGTGGTGTCGAAGAAGATGATGCGGTCTTCGTCCAGCGTGCCGAAGCTGGGATGGGTGATGGGCATGGTGATCGTTTCCGTGGGCTCTTGGCTGCGACATGCGGCATCCTCGCCGCGAGGGGAACCCCCTGAGCGATGCTGGCACGCGGCCGGGCGTCGAGCTCAGGGGCGGGTAAGTCGCAGACGAAGGAGGGCAAGCGGGAGCGCCGGGCGGGGGGGACCGGAAGGCAGCGCAACTAGGCCTTGCCATTTTAGCATGCTCTAGCCTACCCGGCCGTCAAAGGGCGATCAACCCACCCGAAAGCTGATCGCCCGTCGCAAATCATCGGCGCCCGGATGCATTTCCCCCGCACTGCCGAGATCCACCCGCAGCGTGGCGACGGCGCCTATGGTGTACGGCTGCCGCATCAGCACCGCCGCGTTGGGCAGAAACGGGCCGGCAGTGCGACGTCCAGCAACACGACGGCAGCGGCGGCGCGGCAATGGTTGGGCAAGCGGGCGCGGAAGACGCGGCGCGGCGTGGCCGCCAGCACCGCTCCCTACGGCATCCACCATCACCAGGCATGGCGGCGCGTCACGCCGGCCGGGCAGCCCACCCCTGCCAGACTGTCGCTGGCCACGTTTAATGTTCATCCGTAGCGCTTTCCCGCCTTATTGCGCCGTAGGCCAGGGTGCGGGGTGCAAGCCCGTCCACGTGACGCTCTGTCGAGCGCGATGGGTGCGGTTGATGGGCACGAAGGCCTGGCCCCTGTACGCCAGGCGGGCTGCTTCGGAGTAACGATGCCGCCTTAGGCCACCGAAAGGGAGGGTTCCAGAAACATCCGGCGATGGTCGCGGGACGAACGAAGCGCCGCGCGCTTCTCGAGTTCGGCCCGGAAAAATTCGGTCGGCGCGGGCAATGCCTTGGCCTGGGTGGTGAGCTTGGCCAAGGAGATCGCCTTGCGACGGATGGCGTGGCCGGTGCCCTTGACCACTTTGTGCAGATACCCTGCCGCGACCGCTTCGCGGTTCCACGCCCAATCCTCGAAACCGATGCCACTGGCAAGCTGGATTGGCGTGTACGGCAGCGCCTCGAAATAGGCCTTGCGGGCGAAGGACAAGGCCGTCCAGGGATTTGTGGCGATGAGCATGAGCGGGTCGAACTCATCATCCTCGGCGTCGATGTGGCGGAACATGTGATTGTGCTCACCGAACACCACGTTGACCTCCGGGTGCCAGATCGTCGGCCGGGCATCGCGGCCGGCGGTCGTGGCGGCATCGCTTAGCCAGTTGTTGGAGATAAGATCGTCACCGTCCAGGATAGCGACGAATTCGCCCGATGCGTTCTCGATGCATCTGTTGCGCGAAAGGCTGAGATCGCCGAAGTCATTCTCGAAGACCCTTGTCTCCATCCGCTCCGCGAAATCCATCACGACGTCCCGCGTCAGGGTGTCGGCCCGGTCAAGCGACACGAGCAATTCCACCGGCTGACGGTTCCGCTCCGCGAGGGCGATGCTTCGGGCAATGCTCTTAAGCGTCGCTCCTAAGATCAGGCCCTCGCGATGGGTGGTCAAGACAGCGCTAACAAGAGGCTTACGCATCGCAGGATGGCTCCCGAATGATACCTGTGTGTTTCATGTCGCCGACGAACTTGTCCCAGCCATGCCGGGTGGAGAGCAGACGCTGCATGTTGAGGCGCCGTCTGGCAGCCAGGCCCCAGTCGTCCCGGATGGTGCGAAGCGCGCTTACATAGGGCGCGGGGTCAGAGAGATTATCGATCGACCAGCCCGAAGCGTCGGTTACGAGCTCGCTAATGCCGCCAACACTGGACGTGACGATGGGCAGATCCGCGCTGGCAGCTTCCAGCAGCACGTTCGGAATGCCGTCCCAGTACGACGTGTACAGGAATGCGCCATACTGCCGAAGGGGCAGTTGATCGAACCTGTTGTAAGGCCCCATCACGTTGAGGTTGACCGACGAACGGCCTGCATCGCGCAGCATCTCGTCCGCCTCGCCTCGTCCCCAGACATCGAAGATGATATCGGGAGCCGCCTTGATGATCTTTTGCAACAGCTCCAGGTTCTTCTGGCGGGTAAGCCGCGATGCCCACAAAACCCGGAAGCCGGCCGGATAATCCCCTTGCACGGAGACCGATGCAGTTTCCGACTTCGCCCACACAACCGGCGATGGAGGTGGGTTGTACAGCGCGATAAAGCGCCCCTGCAGGCTGGGCGGAACACCGAACTGATCCACCAGGGTGCGGAAGAAGAGGGAATTGTCGCTGATCAGGCCAGTCAGGAACGGCAGCGTCTCGCCCACATGCGTGTCGCTGTAGCCTGCCGGCCGGCCGAGCTTGTTGTGGTCCCGGCAGAACGCGCAGCCATACATTCGCAACCGCCTTGAAAGGGCGTTGCCATGGACGCGGAACAACTCCCAGGTCGCCATGCTGTTGACGTTGATCAGGCATTTGGGCGCCGCGGCCTGAAGGAAATACAGCAGGGCTTCCGTTGCTTCGACGGTCGAGAGATCCCCGTCAGGCTGCAAGCTCAGGAAATCGATGTCCGGTGGCAGCCAGTCCATCGCGTCCGTGCGCGGATGGTCCACAGCCAGGATCAGCACTGAGCGGGGCCCATGCACGCTAGTAATGGCTCTGGCCATGTTGAGCGCCATCAGGTCCGCCCCACCATGCACCAGCCATGGCACCGCGACGACATAGTCATACGGCTTCGGGATAGACTCGAAAACTCTTTTGAAGGCCCGGAAAGATTTGGTGGCCTGTACCAGGTTGGCCACAGGTAACGATTTGATCTGATCGAAGTCATGGGTCGCATAGAATTTTGGATCGAGATCCATGACGTCATCGAGGAGATTGCTGACGGCCTTAATCATCGTGCCGGTCGGTGGCGCCGCACTTCTGCCCTCGTGCTGGCCGTGATTGAGGTAGTGCAGCAACGGATGCAGGTCTCGCCTCGCGACACCAGGTATCAGGTCAGGATTCTGAAATAGATACCATTCCGTATCGAAATGCGGCCCTGGCGAGCGCCATTCGAAGCCGCCGAACTCAGCGAAGTGCTGCAGCGGGCCCCGAAAGCGCGGGTTGAGATCGCCATATCGCTTGAGATACCAGGCCGGGTCGAAGAACCCGGACAGCATGATTTGCCGCATCGTATCAGTCAGTCCGTCAGCCGGCATGATTTGCGGGGCCGGATTGAGCTGGGCTGCGATGAGCTCCCGGATTTCAGAGAGCGTATCCATGTCGGGGTCCAGACGATGGGCCTGGCACAACCAGTCGATTGCATCGACAAGTTGCCCGCTTGAGGCCAACTCTATCCCAAACGAGTGAAAGAGTTTGGCGTCTTCATCCCGCAACGTATTCTCTGGCGGAATCGCCTGGCCGGTCCGGTTGAACGAGGCTGGCGCGCCAGCGATATCGGACAGCCAGTGATGCCCCTCATTCACCACATCGACGTGCAGCGTTTCGCAGTGCTCCGGCAGATGCGACCCCGGGATCAGGATCTTGAAGACAGATGCCCCGCCAGCAGACCGATCACCCGCCAGGACCGAAGCACGAAATTCAGTTTGAAGCTGAAAGCAGCGCCCGTCTTTGTCGACAGCATGGCGAACACCGATGGTGTGTTCACTGGTCCAATCGGCTGACGAAATATTCCTGACGATACCGAAGAGAGCCAAATCCCTTCTATCGGCCTGATTCTGGTGGCCTAGGCGGAGCTGGTAAAGAGGCGCCACGCTTCTCTCCTAAGGCTAAGCTGTTCCGACATTCGTCCGATACCACGGATTTCGATCAAGCGGCTTTGGCCGATAGAAAATCCTCTTTCCCAGGCGCCATACCTGCTCCCACGCGCATCCCATCTTATTGCCGAAGGCGAAAAATTACGTTGGGCCAACATTTTCACGAATTTGTTACAAGCATTAGAAAAATTTCACAATGACTCCGGCTCACGCCGGCACCCCACAATCTTCAGCGGCGTTTCAGCGCATGTAGACGCCTGGCCGCGCGGTGGGCAATGTTGCGGAAACTGGAAAACACCCATGCGACGGTTTGTCACAGCTCTGCTGTTTGCCATTGCTTTGCCCGCCCAGGCCCAGGCCCAACCCCGGACCGATTGGCTGCAGGAACGCCCGGTGCGCATCATCCTGCCCTTCCCGCCCGGCGGCGCCACCGACCTCATCGCCCGCGTGCTGGCCGAGCGCATCGGCCGTGACAGCCGGCAACCCTGGCTGGTCGAGAACCGCTCCGGCGCGAATGGCAATATCGGCATGCTGGCGGCGGCGCAGAGCGCGCCCGACGGCTACACCCTGGGCGGCTGCACCGTGGGCAACTGCGCCATCAACGCTGCCATCTACGCCCGCATGCCCTTCGACATCGCATCCGACCTGGTGCCGGTCTTCTGGTCGGGCAGCGTGATGAATGCGCTGGTGGTGCGCGATAATCACCCAGCGCGGGACTTTCGCGGCTTCGTCGAATGGGCGCGGGGGCAGGGCAACCGGGCGAACTTCTCCTCCAGCGGCTTTGGCGCGTCGAACCACCTGCTGGGCGAATTCCTGAACGGCCGGCTGGGCCTGACGATGCAGCACGTACCCTTCCGCGGCGGTGCGCCGGGCATGCAGGCAGTGCTGTCGGGCGACACGCAGATGTTCTTCGAGAATGTGCCGACCCTGATCGGCGCCATCCGCGGCGGCCAACTGCGGGCGCTGGCGGTGAGCGGGCGTGAGCGCGACCCGACGCTGCCCGAGGTACCGACGCTGGGGGAAGCCGGCATGGCCGACGCCGTGGTCGAGCCCTGGTTCGGCTACATGGCGCCGCGCGGCACGCCGGCGCACATCGTCCTGGCGCTGAATATGATCCTCAATCGCGCCAATGCCGACCCCGAGGTGCAGGCCCGGTTGCGCGCCCTGGGTGCGCGGCCGGAAGGCGGCCCGCCCGAGCGCTTCGCGGCCCATGTGCGCGCCGAGCTGGCGCGTTGGGCCGAGGTGGTGCGGGTCAACAACATCGAGAGGATCACGGAATGAACCCGTATCAAGTCCTGCTCTGCCGCAGCCTGCATCCCGCCGGGATGGCGCTGCTCGACGCACGGCCGGACGTGCACTGCACCGTGCTGCACGACCCGCCGGTGCCGCAATTCCATGCGGCCCTCGCCACCGCCGACGCCACGCTGTGCTGGCTGGAGCGGGTCGACCAGGCAGCGCTGGATGCAGCGCCCCGGCTGCGCTGCGTATCGCGCTACGGCGTGGGGTTCGACACGGTGAACATCGCTGCCTGCACGGCGCGCCAGGTGCCGGTGATGGTGGCCAATGGCAGCAACGATCTCAGCGTGGCCGAGCATGCCCTGATGCTGATGCTGGCCCTGGCGCGACGCGTGGGCCAGCACGACGCGCACATCAAGGCTGGCGGCTGGTGGCCGGCGCGGGGCCCCGAGATGGTGGACCTCGCTGGCCGCGCGCTGCTGGTGGTGGGGTATGGCCGCATCGGCACCCGCGTCGCGCGCTACGGCGCCGCTCTGGGCATGCGCGTCTCGGTGCTCGACCCCCTCTACCACCCCGCGCGGATCGCCGCGGATGGCTTCATCGCGGCGCGCGAACTGCATGCGGCGCTTGGCACGGCCGACGTCGTCAGCCTGCACTGCCCGCTGCGGCCCGACACCCATCACCTGATGAATGCGGCGGCCTTCGCTGCCATGAAGCCCGGCGCCATCCTCATCAATACCGCGCGCGGACCGGTCGTCGATGAGGCCGCGCTGATCCCCGCGCTGGCCCGGCTGCACGGCTACGGCGCGGATGTACTGGAAGTGGAGCCCCCGATTGGCCCGCACCCGCTCTTCGCCCACCCCAACGTGCTGCTGAGCTCGCATAACGCCGCCAGCACGGAGGAGGGGCTGGCGCGGATGGCGCGGATGGCGGCGCAAAACATCCTGGACTGCCTGGATGGCAAGCCCGACCCCGCGATGATGGTGAACCCGGAGCTGGCGTCATGATCGGCCGCAGGCTGCTGCTGGCCGCGCCCTCGCTGGCCTGGGCACAGTCCTTTCCCAGCCGCCCTGTGCGGCTTGTCGTCCCGTTCGCATCGGGTGGGCCGACGGATGCGATCGCGCGGCTGCTGGCGGTGCAGCTGGAGGCGGGCTGGAGCCAGCCCGTCACCGTCGACAACCGGCCCGGCGCGGGCGGCAGCACCGGCTCAGCGCTCATTGCCCGCGCCGTGCCGGATGGACACAACCTGCTCGTCACTGCCAATTCCCACGTCATCAACCCGGCCGTGCTGCGCAACCTGCCCTTCGACACGGTGCGCGATTTCACGGCCGTCATACGCCTGGCCGATGGGCCCTTTGTGCTGGTGGTGTCGCCCTCGCTGGGCGTGTCCGACATGGCAGGCCTCGTGGCACTGGCCCGCGCCCGCCCGGGCGCGCTGAATTATTCCAGCCCCGGCTACGGCACTGGTAACCACCTGGCGATGGAGCAGCTCAAGGCGTTAGCCGGTATCGACCTTGCGCATGTGCCGTTCGGCGGGGCGGGGCCTGCGACCACGGCGCTGGTGGCCGGGCAGGTGCAGGCGATGTTCAACAACCTGGTCAACGCATTGCCGCTG
>JACMRO010000464.1 GCA_014376425.1 Rubritepida sp. | reverse complement strand
CCGCTGGGCCCCCTGGGGCGGCCGAGGCCGGGGATGTGGTGGTGCTGGTCGATGGCGTGGACCGCGTGGCAGAGGCCATCGCCATCGCGCAGCGGTCGCGCCGCATCGCCCTTGTGGCGATCGCAATCGGCATGGGCCTGTCGGTCATCGCCATGGCAGTCGCTGCCGCGGGTTATCTCACGCCGCTCGCGGGCGCGGTGGTGCAGGAGGTGATCGACGTGCTGGCGATCCTGTTCGCGCTGACGGCGTTACGACCCGGGCGCGATGAAGCCGGGGCCCTCGCCCTGCCGACCACTGCCGGCCTGGCTGAACGCCGGACTGAGCACGCCGGGCTGCGCCGGTTGGTGGAGGCGCTGCGCGAAGCGGGCGAGGCGATCGACGCGACGCCGGCGGCGCTGCCGGCCATCATCGCCCTGGAAGGGCAGTTGCGCGCCGAATTGCTGCCGCATCAGCGGGAGGAGGAACGCGCGCTCTACCCCGCCGCGGCGCAGCGTCTGGGTGGGTCGGATGCGATGGCCCCGCTCATTCGCATGCATTCCGAGATGGAGGCGCTGGTCGCGCGCATCACCGCCCTGCTGCGCCTGGCCGGATCGGCCTGGGCCACCAGCGGCCCGGAGCTGCGCCGCGCGCTGTTCGCGCTGGAGGCGCTGCTGCGGGTGCATCTGGTGGCCGAGGAGGAGGTTCTGGCCGGCTTCTCGGTCGAGCCGGAAAGGGCAGAAGCGGCATGACCGATCCCGTCTGGCACACGCTCTCGGCGGCGGATGCCGCCGGCGCTCTGCATACCGATATCCAGCGGGGGCTGGGCACCGCCGATGCCGCCGAGCGGCTCGCCCGCCACGGCCCCAACTCGCTACCGCAGGCGAAGCGAGCCTCCATCGTCGCGCTCATCGCGCGGCAATTCGCCAACCTGATGGTCGGCCTGCTGGTGGCCGCCGCGGTGGTGGCGCTCGCGCTGAGCGATGTGGTCGAGGCGCTGGCCATTTTGGTGGTGATCCTGCTCAACGCCGTGATCGGCTTCGCCACCGAGTGGAAGGCGGCGAGCGCCCTGGCCGCACTGCGCGGCCAAGCGGTCGCCACCGCGCAAGTGCTGCGCGATGGCGCGGCGCATGAGATCCCGGCGCGCGATCTCGTGCCCGGCGATGTGGTGGTGCTGGCCGCCGGCGACCGGGTGCCGGCCGATGCCCGGGGCATCCAGGATGCCCGCCCGCAACTGGATGAGGCGGCGCTGACCGGCGAATCCCTGCCGGTGTCGAAAACCGCGGATGCGCGGGCTGATGCGTAGGCGCCGCTGGGCGACCGGTCCAACATGGTCCACATGGGCACCGCCATCACCGATGGGCGTGGCCGCTGCATCATCACCGCCACCGGCGCGCAGACCGAGATGGGCCGGATTGGCGCGCTGATCGAGGGCGTGGCGGAGCACGGCACCCCCCTGGAAGCCAAGCTCGCGCAACTGAGCCGCGCCCTGCTGCTGATCGTGCTGGTGCTGTGCGCGGTGATCACGTTGTTCGGCTGGCTGCGCGGCAACGAACTGCTGTTCATGGTCGAGGTCGGCATCTCGCTGGCGATCGCCGCGGTGCCCGAGGGGCTGCTGGCGGTCACCACCATGACGCTGGCGGTGGGGATGCAGCGCCTGGCCCGCATGGGCGCGCTGGTGCGAAGGCTGCCGGCGGTCGAGGCGCTGGGCTCGACCACTGTGATCTGCACCGACAAGACAGGGACACTGACGCGCAATGAAATGACCGTGCGCGCCTACGCGCTGGGCGCGCAGCATGTCGATGTCACCGGAACCGGCCATGCCGCGCAGGGCAGCTTCCAGGTGGACGGCCACGACATCGACACGTCAAAGCTGGCCCTGGCCCTGCGCATCGGCGCCCTGTGCAACGATGCGAAGGTGGACCGCCAGGGTGATACCGTCACCATCCTGGGCGACCCCACGGAAGCGGCGCTGATCATCGCCGCCGGCAAGGCCGGGCTGGATCGGGACACGCTGCATGCCGAATATCCGCGCATCCGCGAGCTGCCCTTCAGCAGCCAGACCATGCTGATGGCCACGGCGCACACCACGCCCGGCGGCGGCACCGTGGCCTATGTGAAGGGTGCGCCAGGCAAGGTGCTTGCGGCCTGCGCCACGGTGCTGGGCGATGATGGCGAAACGCCCATGACCGCCGAGGCGATGCAGCGTGCGCGCGCCCGGAATGAAGCGCTCGCCGCCGGCGCCCTGCGCGTCCTGCGCCTGGCGTACCGCGATCTGCCTGACGGCTTCCGGGATGCCGACCTGACCCTTGGCCTGACGTTCGTGGGCATCGTGGGCATGATCGACCCGTTGCGCGATGAGGTGAAAGGCACCATTGCCCAATGCCGCGAGGCCGGCATCCGCGTGGTGATGATCACCGGCGACCAGCAAGCCACTGCCGCGGAGATTGGGCGCCAGCTCGGCCTCGACACCGCCGCGCAGGGCCAACCCTTGCAGGCCGTGCATGGCAGCAAGCTGGCCGATCTCGACGACGCCGGCTGGATCAAGGTGGCCGGCGAGACCTCGGTCTTCGCCCGCGTCTCGCCCGAGCACAAGCTGCGTATCGTCGAGGCGCTGCAGCATAGCGGCCAGGTGGTGGCGATGACGGGTGACGGGGTGAACAACGCGCCGGCGCTGCGCCAGGCCGATATCGGCATCGCCATGGGCATCCGCGGCACAGAGGTCGCCAAGGAGGCATCGTCCATGGTCATCACCGACGACAACTTCGCGACCATCGTCTCCGCCGTCGAGCAAGGCCGCGTCATCGTCAACAACATCCTGCGCTTCATCCACTACCTGTTCTCCTGCAACTTCGCCGAGATCGTCACCGTCGGCGCCGCCATCATGATCGGCTGGCCGTTGCCGCTGGGCGTCATGCAGATCCTGTGGCTGAACCTGGTGACCGACATCTTTCCGGCGATGGCCCTGGCGCTGGAACCATCCGCGCCTGATATGATGCGCCGCCCGCCGCGCGACCCGGCCGAGCCGCTGATGACGCCTGCCTTCGGCTGGCTGATCGTCTGGCAGGGCAGCCTTCTTGCCGGCTGCACGCTGGCGGCCTTCGCGGTGGGAATGGCCTGGTATGGGGTGGAGGGCGAAGGGCTGCACCATGCCGTCACCATCGCCTTCATGACGCTGGCGATGGCGCAGGTGTTCCACGCCTTCAGCGCCCGCTCGCGCAGCCGCTCGGCATTCACGTCCCGGCTGTTCACCAATGGCTGGCTCTGGGGCGCCACCGCGATTTGCGTGGCCTTGCAGATCGCCGCGGTGGAGGTGCCGCTGCTGCGCGAGGTGCTTCGGACGGTGCCACTTTCGTGGGCCGATTGGGGGCTGGTGGCGGTAGGGGCGCTAACACCGGTCGCTGTGGTCGAGATGGTGAAATGGATGACGGGATGGCGGTCCAGCGCGGTGCGATGACTGCCCGCCCTGATCGAGCAGGCTGCTATCCGGAAGGGTAGCGCGTCGCATGTGGTCACCCGAAACACCGCCCCTGAACCGGCCCCCGCACACCTCTCGCCTGCGTAGTTTCCGAGCCTGTTGGAGGCAGCCAGGTCTGTGCGAATAGGAGGCAAGACTGAATCAGCCCGACCCGCTCCCCAGCTTTGCATGGCTCGAACCCGTCGGTCGCCGCACACCGCGCCATCGGCCGCCCGCGGCCTGAACGGAAACCCATGTTCCGCCAAATCCTGATCCCCAGCACCGGCGAAACGTCTGACGACGTCGTCTTCGCGACGGCCCGTGCAGCAGCTGGCGACCATCCTGCCCATCTCGGCTTTCTCTTCGCCAAACAGGATCCGGCCGACGCCGCCATCGCCATGTCGGGTGGCGCGATGGACGGCGGCTTTGGCATAGCCGCCATGATCGAGACCCTCGAGAAAGAGAGCGAGGTGGCCGAAGCCGCCGCGCGCAGGGCCTGGGCCGCATTCTGCGTGACGGCGCAATTGCAAGTGACGCATTCGCCCCAGAGCCATGGCGTATCGACAACGCTGGAGACGGTTTCCGGCAATGAGGCAAGACTTCTGGTCCAGCATGGTCGAACCTCCGATCTGTTGGTCATCGGCAGGCCCCGCGGGGGCGAGGCCGTGGCATTGGGCCGGTTGCAGGATGTGCTGAGCGGCATTGGCCGGCCGATGCTGATCGCCGGGCCCAGCAGCCCGGACACACTGATTAGGACCATCGTGATCGCGTGGAAGGATACGGCGGAGGCGGCCCGCGCCGTCTGCGCCGCCATGCCCTTCATTGCCCGGGCGGAGCGCATCCTGGTCATGACTACCGGCGAGGAAGCAACCTCTGTAGGCATGGCCCACGACGCCACGAGAGCTTCCGCCAGCCGCCTGGTGGCCACGTTGCTGGGCCATGCGCCACTGGTGCATGCGCAGCACGTGCCTCTGGGACACGGCAGCCCGGCACAAGCGCTGCTGGCCGCGGCGATGGAAGCGCGCGCGAGCCTTCTCGTGATGGGCGGTTATGGCCATGGCGAGTTGCGGGAAACCCTGTTCGGCGGCTTCACGCGGACGGTATTGGGCGGCGCGGAGCTGCCTGTGTTGATGATGCGTTGACCGCTGCCGCGCCGCTTCTCTCCGCCACGGCGAAGGACGCGGGCTGCCCCGCTGCCCGTCGCATCAATCGATCTTCACCGTCCTCAGCCGCAGTGCGTTGCCCACGACGCTGACCGAGGAAAGTGCCATGGCTGCCGCCGCGATCATCGGCGAGAGCAGGATGCCGAAGATGGGCTACAGCACGCCGGCCGCGATGGGCACGCCCGCCGCATTGTAGGCAAATGCGAAGATCAGGTTCTGCCGGATGTTCCCCATCACCACCTGGGACAAGCGCCTGGCGCGGACGATGCCCATCAGGTCGCCGCCCGGCAGGGTGATGCCCGCGCTCTCGATGGCGACGGCGGTGCCGGTGCCCATGGCGATGCCGACCTCGGCCGCGGCGAGCGCGGGGGCGTCGTTCACACCGTCGCCGACCATCGCCACGCGGCGGCCCTCGGCTTTCAGCCGCTCGATGATGCGTTGCTTGTCCTCGGGCAACACCTCGGCTTCGACCTCGGTGATGCCCAGGCGCCGGGCGACTGCGTCTGCCGTCGTGCGGTTGTCGCCGGTCAGCATCACCACCCGTACGCCTTGCGCAGCCAGCCCCGCCAGGGCTGCCGGGGTCGTGTCCTTCACCGGATCGGCCACCGCGACGATGCCAAAGGGGAGGCCATCCACGGCGACAAAGAATACCGTGGCGCCATCGCCGCGCAGCCGTTCGGCCTCCGCCGCGAGGCCGCCGACATCCACCTTCATCTCGTCCATCAGCCGGGCCTTGCCGACCGCGACCTGGCGGGCTTCGACGCGGCCGGTCACGCCCCGGCCAGTGGGGGCATTGAAGCCTTCCACGGCCGGTACGGCCAACCCGCGTTTCTCAGCCGCACGGACCATGGCCTCGGCCAGGGGATGTTGGCTCGGCCGCTCCAGCCCGGCCGCCAGGCGCAGCACCTCGTCCTCGGCAATACCTGTGGCCGGCACCACGGCCACCACATCCGGCCGGCCGCGCGTCAGCGTGCCCGTCTTGTCCACCACCAGCGTGTCGATGCGCTCCATGCGTTCCAGAGCCTCGGCATTCTTGATTAGCACGCCAGCCCGCGCGCCGCGGCCCACGCCCACCATGATCGACATCGGTGTCGCCAGGCCCAACGCGCAGGGGCAGGCGATGATCAGCACCCTCACCGCCACGGCCAACGCGAAGGCGAGACGCGGCTCCGGCCCCCCCCCCCGCCCAGGCGGCGTAGGAAGTCGCGGCGATGGCCATCACGAGCGGCACGAACCAGCCGCTGACCTGGTCCGCCAGACGCTGGATCGGCGCGCGGGAGCGTTGCGCGCCGGCCACCATCCGCACAATCTGCGCCAGCACCGTGTCCTTGCCGATTCGGTCGGCACGCATAATGAAGCTGCCCTGGCCGTTCAGCGTGCCGCCGACAACCTGGTCGCCCACCGTCTTGGCCACGGGCACAGCCTCGCCGGTCACAAGGCTCTCATCGAGGTTGGAGGCGCCTTCGAGGATGGCGCAGTCCAGCGGCACCTTGTCGCCGGGGCGTACGCGCAGCCTGTCGCCGACGAGGACGGTGGCCAGCGGTACCTCCTCATCCCCACCATCGGCACGTAGCCGGCGCGCCGTGGCGGGGGCCAGATCGAGCAGCGCCCGTATGGCGCCGCCTGTCTGCTCGCGCGCCCGCAGCTCCAGCATCTGGCCCAGCAGCACCAGCACGGTGATGACCGCGGCTGCCTCGAAATACACCGCCACCGCGCCACCGGCGGCGCGGAAGGCGGCGGGGAAGATGCCCGGCGCCACCGTCGCCACCACGCTGAACGACCACGCCACGCTGGTGCCAAGCGCGATCAGCGTGAACATGTTGAGGCTGCGATGGCGCACCGACTGCCAGCCGCGCTGGAAGAACGGCCAGCCGGCCCACAGCACCACCGGTGTGGCCAGCGCCAGCTGCACCCAGTTGCCCACCCGCGGCCCGCCCACCAGGTGCATCAGCCGGGTCAGGTGCCCGCCCATCTCCAGCAGAAAGACCGGCACCGCCAAGATCAGGCCGATCCAGAAGCGGCGAGTGAAGTCCACCAGCTCCGGATTGGCGGTGGGTTGCGCGGAGGGCTCCTCCGGCTCCAGCGCCATGCCGCAGATCGGGCAGCTGCCAGGCCCGGGCTGGCGGATCTGCGGGTGCATCGGGCAGGTGTAGATGGCGTCGGGCTCCACCGCCTCGGCGACCAGGGCCGGGCGTTCGTGAAGGTATTTGACGGGTTCGGCCACAAACTTCGTCCGGCAGCCGGCGGAGCAGAAATGATAGGCCGCGCCGGCATGCTCGGCGTGGTGCGCCGTCTTCGCGGGGTCCACCTTCATGCCGCAGACCGGGTCTTTCACCGTGATCGTGGGCGCCGCCTGGAGTTCGGTTTCGGTCAGCGGGTGGCTCCTCTGAGGATGGTTCGCGTGGCGATCAGGCAAAGCGGCGGCAGCAGCAGCCATTGCAGGAAGGGTGAGACGCCGGTGCCGAAAGGCGACAATCGGGGCATGGCGGGCGCGTAGGTCCAGCTGGCGCGCCACTCGACGTTCATCCATTCGCTGAAGACGGTGTAGAGAAGGCCCAGGCCAGTGGCGGCGATGACAAGGCCGCGGCCTTGTCTGCGCGATGGCGGCAACGCCAGTAGCGCCAAAGCAAGTGCGGCCCCGGCAATCATCACATCTCCGCCGGTGCAGTGAAGGATAGCGAAAGCCAATTCTCCCGGTGTCGCCGTTTGCCAGATGGAATAGAGCGGCAGCTGTGCTGCCTCCCAGGCCAGGTTCGCGCCGGCAGTCAGCGCCAGGTAGCGCCGCCAGAAACCAGCAGGCATCGGGCCCGCCGTCACGGCTGTCTCCCGCCGATGCGGCTGGGTGGGAAGGTTGGCACACCCAGCTTCGGCGCGCCGAATCGTGCGCCAAAAAACAACCGCTTGGTGAGTTCCACCAGTGCCAGATACGCTGCTGTCGCGCCGATCAGATAGGCGAAGAACCAGGGCGGCGGCGGCACGAAGCCGAACCACGCGCCGACCGGCAACAGCGGCACTGCGATGGCACAGGCCACCACGGCCAGCGCCATCACCACCAGCAACCCGCGCGGTTTGCTCTCAAAGAAACGCCGGCGTGTCCGGATGGCGAACACCACCAGCACCTGCGTCGTCATCGACACGATGAACCAGCCGGTCTGGAAGAGCGCCTCGCCGGCGCCGAACACGTGCAGAAGCACGTAGAAGGACAGGAAGTCGAACACCGAGCTGACCGGGCCAAAGACCAGCATAAAGCGCTCGATGAGCTTCACATCCCAGGTCACCGGCTGGGCCACCAGCTCCGGGTCCACATGGTCGAACGGGATGGCGATTTCGGAGACGTCGTAGAGCAGGTTGTTCAGCAGGGTTTGGATCGGCAGCATCGGCAGGAACGGCAGGAACAGCGCCGCACCCGCCATGCTGAACATGTTGCCGAAATTCGAGCTCGAACCCATCAGCACGTATTTCGAGACGTTCTGCACCGCGCCGCGCCCGGCCAGCACCGCCGCATTTACCACCGAAAGATCATGGTCGAGCAGAATGATATCGGCCGCCGCCCGCGCCACATCGGCGGCCCCCGCCACCGAAATCCCGACATCGGCGGCATGCAGCGCCGGTGCGTCGTTGATGCCATCGCCCATGAAGCCGACCACATGGCCAAGGCGCTTCAGCGCCAACAGCACGCGATGCTTCTGACTGCGGATTGACGCGGCAGAACAGATTGATCCGCGGCAACTACCCGAGCAGCGCCTCATCCGAAAGCCGCTCCAGCGCATCCCCTGTCAGCACGCCCGTCACCGGCACGCCGATCTGCGCGAAGACGTGGCGCGTCACCTCCTCATTGTCGCCGGTCAGCACCTTCACGGCGATGCCGGCCGCTGCCAGGTCGCGGATAGTGGCGCCGGCCGAGGCCTTGGGTGGGTCAAGGAAGACGGCATAGCCGCAGAACACCAGCTCGCATTCGTCGGTGATGGCCGCCGTCGCATGGCCGTCATCGACCGTGCGCCGCGCGATACCCAGAGCCGGGAAGCCCTCCGCGCCCAATCCCTGCAGCGTGGCGGTGAAGGTGGCCCGGGTGGCGATTGGTCGGGATGCGCAGCGTGTTCGGCCGCCATCTGCAGCAGCGAGAAGAGATATTTCAGCCGGTCGTTGGCCGCGAGCGCGGTGTTCATAGCAGCGCGCCGCTGCAGCGATTGCTCGCCGATCGCCGACAGGATCTCGGTCTTCATCGGCGCTCCTTGGTGATGCGCGAGACGCAGACTTACAGGCATCGACGCCGCGGGCGCAGGGCCGGAAACTACCGAGGCGGACCCGCCCCCGGTGGCTTGCGCGGCCCTGGTCACATCCCGGCGCTCGGTAGTTTCCGAGCCTGCCGCATTGGCCCGTCTGACGCCTAGCGTTTGGCAGCAGTCGAATGCCGACCCTGCGCGAAGGACATCATGCCATCGCCGAAGCCATCAGCGCCGCACCGATGCTGATGCTTGTGCGCGCCTCGAATCCCGGAAAGGCCTGAAGCCCATGGACCCCAGCACGACCTATCTCGGCCTCGATCTGCGCAACCCAATCATCGCCTCGGCCTCGCCGCTCTGCGGGCAGCTGCACACGCTGCGCCGGCTGGAGGATGCCGGCGCCGCCGCCGTGGTGCTGCCCTCGCTGTTCGAGGAACAGCTCCGGCACGAGGAGGCGCTGGCCGACCGGATGACCGGCGTCGGCGCCAACTCCGACTTCCCCGCCGCCGCTGCCTACAATACCGGGCCGGACGGCTATCTCGACCTGATCGCCCGGGCCCGCGCCGCGCTGGACATCCCGGTCATCGCCAGCCTGAACGGCAGCACGGTCGCGGGCTGGGTGGATCATGCGCGTCTGATCCAGGAACCCGGCGCCTCGGCGCTCGAACTGAACATCTACCGCGTGGCGTCCGGCCCCGGGGTGACCGGGCGCGAGGCCGAGGCCGATTGCGTGGCGCTTGTGCGGGCGGTCCGCGCCGGCATCGCCATCCCGCTCGCGGTCAAACTGCACCCGCATTTCTCCGCCTTCGGCGCGCTGGCGCGGGAGCTGCACGGGGCCGGCGCCGATGGGCTGGTGCTGTTCAACCGGCTCTACAGCCCCGACATCGATCTGGTGCGCCTGCGTTGGCACAATGACGTGGCTCTCAGCAATCCCCACGACGTGAGGCTGGGCCTGCTGTGGCTCTCGGTGCTGTCGGGGCGGACGCCGCGGCCCTCCCTGGCCGCCAGCACCGGCGTCGAGGATGCCTCGGAAGTGATCCGATACCTGCTGGCGGGCGCCGATGTGGTGATGACCACGGCGGCCTTGCTGCGGCACGGGCCGGAACATCTGCACGGCATGCTGGCGCGGCTGCGGGACTGGCTGGAGGTGCGAGAATTCTGTTCGGTCGCTGCCATCCGCGGCTTGCTCCGTGACACCCATCCTGACGCCGAGGCGTCGCAGCGGCGGGACTATGTCGGCAGCTTGACCGGCTACCGCGGCCCTGATGTGCCTGGGGATGTTGCTTGAAGCGACGCAATGCCTTGCTGGGGGTGAGCGCCCTTGCGGCTGGCGCTGGGGTTCTCGCATGGTGCTCGATAAGATCGATGGCGGCGTATGACGCCGCGGTCGCCGCCACCCGCGCGGCCCTGCCGGCGCAGCCGGGCACGCGCGATCTGCTGCGCTTCGCCACCCTCGCGGCGAGCGGCCACAACACCCAGCCCTGGCGCTTCGCGGTCGACCCGCGCCAGATCAGCATCCTGCCCGACCTGTCCCGGCGCACCCCCATCGTCGATCCGGACGACCACCATCTCTTCGTCAGCCTTGGTTGCGCGGCGGAAAATCTACGCCTGGCCGCAGCTTCGCGGGGCCGGCCCGGAAGCATCGGCTTCGAAGCTTCTGCCGTCACCTTCACCTTCGGCGATGGACAAGCTGCCGAGCCCGCGCTGTTCGACGCCATCGCGCGGCGCCAATCCACCCGGGCGGAATACGACGCCACGCCTGTCGACACCGATCACCTGCGGCTGCTCGAGCGCGCTGCCGAGACGCCGGGCGTCGATCTGATCCTGCTCACCGAACGCACTGCCATCGACCGGATGCGGGACCTGGTGCTGACCGGCAACACGGCGCAGATGGCCGACCCGGCCTTTATGCGGGAACTGAAATCCTGGATACGCTTCAGCCCTAGGCAGGCGCTGGAAACGGGCGATGGATTGTTTGCTGCGGCCAGCGGCGCCCCCGTGCTGCCGGCCTGGCTCGGGCCGGCCCTCTTCGACTGGTCGGCCACAGCGGCGCGCGAGAACGACAAATACGCGCGGCAGATGCGGGCGTCGGCCGGCATCGCCGTCTTCATTGGGCAGGGGTCGGACCCGGAGCACTGGGTCCAGGTCGGCCGCGCGTGCCAGCGCTTCGCCCTGCAGGCCACGGCGCTGGGGCTGCGGCTGGCCTTCGTCAACCAACCGGTCGAGGTGGCGTCGCTGCGGCCCGACCTTGCGGCACTGATCGGCGCGCCCGGGCGCCGGCCGGATCTGGTCATGCGGTTCGGCCATGGCCCGGCCTTGCCCTTCTCCGCCCGCCGGCCGGCCACGACTGCGTAGTTTCCGACCCTACCCAGCGGCCGCCCCGATGCCCTACCCAACCCCAGCCGGTCATCGCCTGGCCCAGGCCAACTGACGCCGCGCAACGCCCTATGCGGTTGTCTGCTCATCCACTCCCGGAGAAGTCCCATGATTCGCCGCCACTTTCTGCAAGCCCTTCCGGCCCTCGCTTTGACGGGCTGCGTGTCGCCGTCGCGCGAGCCGCCCGCCATCGTGTTCTTCGAGGCCGACAGCGCCGCCCTGGCGGGGCCTGGCACGGAGATCGTGCGCCGCGCCGCGACAGTGGCAGCCCGCCACCCGGGTGCTGTGGTACGCGTGCTGGGCTTTGCCGACACCGATGGTAGCAGGCGCTTCAGCCAGGCGCTTAGCCGGGCCCGCGCTGAGCATGTGGCGGATCTGCTGCGCCAGGCCGGCGTGGCGGGGGAGCGTATTCGCGTCAGCGCACGGGGCCCGGTGGCGTTCGAAATGGCTGAGCAGGAATCACGCCGGGTCGAGATACATCTGGGTGAGTGAAGTCGTGGACGCCCTTCGCTGCGTAGTTTCCGACCCTGCCCAGACGACCCCATCGCCCGCTACGACTATTTCGAAATGAGATTTCCGAAGGTCCCCATGCCCGACACCACCATCGCCGTCTTCACCGAACACAGCGCAGCGGAGGCGGCCATCCGCAAGCTCGCCGGCGCCGGCTTTCCCATGGCCAATCTCAGTATCGTCGGCCAGGGCTACCACACAGAGGAGAAGGTGATCGGCTTCTATGGCACTGCGGACCGGGTGCGGTTCTGGGGCCGGCAGGGAGCCTTTTGGGGCGGGATGTGGGGCCTGTTCACGGCTGGCATGTTCCTCACCATCCCGGTCGTCGGCAGCCTGGTCGTGCTCGGCGGGTTCGCCGCCACGCTGCTGATCGCGATCGAGAATGCGCTGGTCATAGGCGGGCTCAGCGCTCTGGGCGCCGCGCTGTACAGCATGGGCGTGCCGCGCGACAGCGTGGTGGCCTATGAGGCGGCGGTGAAGGCCGATGGCTTCCTGGTCATGGCGCATGGCACGGAGGAGGAGATGGTTCGCGCCCACGCCATCCTGGGCACCGCCGACGCCCGCGAGCTGGCGATGCATCCGGGCGTGATCGCGCTGCCCGCCGAACCTGCGGTGGCCTGACGCCATGTTGTGGAACGCATCGGCACTCACCGGCTACCGTATCGAGGCCACCGACGGTCATCTGGGCACCGTCAGTGACCTGCTGTTCGACGACCAGAGCTGGGCCATCCGCTGGCTCGTGGTCGATACCGGCCATTGGCTGCCGGGGCAGAAGGTACTGCTGCCGGCTACGGCGCTGGGTATCCCCGATGCCGGCCAGCGACAGATGCCGGTGCGGCTGGCCCGCCAGCAGGTGCAGGACGCGCCGGGCGTGGAGACCGACCTGCCGGTTTCGCGCCAGATGGAGCTGCACCTGTCCGACCATTACGGCGCTGAGGCCTATTGGGCGAATGGCAGCAACGCCATCCCGTTGATCGCCTCGCCCTATCTGATGGAACCGCGCCACCATTACGAAGGCGAGGGCATCGTGGCCGATATGGGCGACGCGCAGTTGAGAAGCGTCGCCGCCGTCACCGGCTATCACCTCCACGCCACCGACGGTGATATCGGCCATGTGCAGGAATTCGTGGTCGATGACGAAGGCTGGCGCATCACCTTCCTGGCGGTGGACACCCATAATTGGTGGCCTGGCGCACGCGTGCTGATCCTGCCGCGCATCGTGCGCGAAGTGGATTGGTCCGGCAGCCTGATTCATATCAGCGCTACCCGGCAGAAGGTGCGTGACAGCCCGCCCTACAGCGACGCGGTGACGGTGGACGGCACGTATGCCGAGGCCATGTCGACCTATTACGGCCTCAGCCTCTTCGCGGTCTGATCATCCCTTGGAAAGTACCCCCATGCACCCGACCCACAACACGCTTCCCCTGCCCATCCGCGAGCAATCCGTGGCGCTGTTGAACAAGCACCTCGCCGCCGCCATCGACCTGCATGCGCAGATGAAGCAGGCGCACTGGAACGTGCGCGGCCTGGCCTTCATCGCGGTGCATGAATTGTTCGACAAGGTTTCGGAGGAGGT
>JACMRO010000463.1 GCA_014376425.1 Rubritepida sp. | reverse complement strand
CCGCCATCGCCAGCCGGGCCATAGTCCAGGAATAGCGCGGTGCCGCCTTGCTGCGACAGCCGTTGTGCGAGCTGTGCGACCAGGCTGCGGGCGGGCTCCGCGGTTTGGGCCACGGTGCCGTCCGGCGCGTCGGCCAGGGCGACCTGCGCGGGCAATTCCACGAAGCGTCCGTCGTCCACCCAGCGCTCCATCCAGCCACCGCCGCGGCGAATGAACTGGCGGATCGGCAAGGCATCGAGGAATTCATTGGCGATCACGATGGCGGGGCCGGGCGGCAGTTCGGCCACGCTGCCGCACCAGTGCACGGGCAACCCCGTGAGCGCGGCGCGCTGGCGTGCCCGCAGGCTGGGTGACGTCTCGACCAGCGCGATCCGGGTGGCGGCGGCGAAGCCCGGTACCATGGCGGCGACGGCGCGCCACGCATCGGCCATCAGCGTGCCACGGCCCGGTCCCAGTTCGACCAGCCAGACGGGATCGGGGCTGCCGATCTGCTGCCACGTCACCGCCGACCACAGCCCCAGGCATTCGCCGAAGGCCTGGCTGATCTCGGGCGCCGTGGTGAAATGCGACAATGGGTCTGGCCCCGCATAGAAGGCGGCGTTGGCGCGGGCCATGAAGGCGTCCAGGCGTTCGGGCTCAGCCACGCCGGGACCGCAGCATCAGCCAGGCGCCCACCGCCATCATCGGCAGCGACAGCAGCTGGCCCATGGTGGTGCCGATGACCAGGAAGCCCAGATGCGCGTCGGGCTGGCGGAAGAACTCGCCGATGCAGCGGGCAACGCCGTAGCCGGCGATGAAGGCGCCGGTCAGGAAGCCCCGTCGCTCGCGCACCCGGGTGCCGTAGAACAGCGCCAGCATCACCACGAACAGCGCCACCCCCTCCAGCCCCGCCTGGTAGAGCTGGCTGGGGTGTCGGGGCAGGCCCGTGGGGTCGGTCGGGAAGACCATGGCCCAGGGCGCATCGCTGGGGCGTCCATACAGCTCGGCATTCACGAAATTGGCGACGCGGCCGAAGAAGAGCCCGATCGGCACGCCGACCGCCACCCGGTCACCAAAGCCCAGCGGCGACAGCTTCTGCTGGCGGCAGAACAGCCAGGCGGCCGCGATCACTCCCAGCGCGCCGCCATGGAAGGCCATGCCGCCCTGCCACACCATCGGGATCTCCCACGGCGCGAACAGGTAGTAGCCGGGCCGGTAGAACAGCACGTAGCCCAGCCGGCCGCCGATGATGATGCCCAGCGTCGCCCAGGTGATGAAATCGTCCATCTGCTGCGGCGTCGCGACCGCGGGCGGCACCGTCATCAGCCGCCGGCACAGCCGCCAGGCGCAGACGATGCCCGCTATGTAGGCCAGCGCGTACCAGCGAATGCCCAGGGGGCCGAGCTGGATGGCGACCGGGTCGATCATCGGGAAAGCGATCATGGGAAGCATGCGACCTCGTGGCGGTGTGCGCGGTGCCCTATAGAGGGTGAATGGCGGCACGGGTATCTCGCGCCCAACGAAGGAGAGTGAAAATGAGCGGCATGCGGCAGCGACTGGACGATCTGGCGGGCGTGGCGGGCGGCGCCTTCAGCGTGCTGGCCGGGCTCAAGAACGAGGCGCAGGCACTGGCGAAATCCCAGGCCGAGGCCTTCGCCCAGCGCATGGAGCTGGTGCGGCGGGACGAGTTCGAGGCGGCCTTGGAACTGGCGCGGCGCGCCCGCGAGGCGACCGAGATGCTGGAGGAGGAGCTGCGGGAGTTGCGGTTGCGCGTCGCGCGGCTGGAAAACCCCACACCGACGATCCTTTTGGCCGGCGAGGCCGATTCGTCCACAACAGTGTAACACTCTGCCCCTTGCGGCACGGCTGGGGCGCCTCATACCCTACCCGTTGTGGTGCTGGCGTGCCTCGACCCCTATCCCTGGGAAGGGCGGGGTCGCTGCCACTGTATCGCACACTGCGTGCCATGGCTGAGGGGCGATCCCGCCCCGGGCCTGGCCCGCCTGAACGGGGGCGCTGCGATGTCGGGCATGATGACCCATGAGACCCACGAGACGGCGACCAACCCTCTCGACGTGCTTGAGCAGATCCTGAGCGCCAATGAATGGACCTGCGAACGCCAATCCGATGGCGAGATGGTGGCCGAGGCCCCGGGCAAATGGGGCCATTACGGCATGTTCTTCTCCTGGGCGCGGGAGATCAGCGCCATGCATTTCAGCTGCGCCTTCGACATCAAGGTGCCGGCCAACCGCCGCGGCGCGCTTTACGAATTGCTGGCGCTGGCCAATGAGCGGCTGTGGATCGGCCATTTCGGGCTGGAGGGCGATGATGGCGTGCCGGTGTTCCGCCATGCCGTGTTGCTGCGCGGCGCGCCCGGCGCCAGCGCGGAAAGCCTGGAGGATCTGGTCGATATCGCGCTGAACGAATGCGAGCGCTTTTTCCCGGCATTCCAGTTCGTGCTGTGGGGCGGTAAGGCGCCGAAGGATGCGCTGGACGCGGCGATGCTGGACTGCGTTGGCGAGGCCTGAGCCGCTTTCGTGCGGCGCCGAAGCGGCCGTGACCCCGCCCGACTGCGGTGTCAGTCCGGCATGGATTCGCGGGGCTGAGCCAGCGCGAGCAGGCCGGGTAGGGCGGCCACGGGGCTGACGCCCACCCCTGCCCAAAGCCCGCGCGGCAGGAAAGCGGCCCGCATCCCCGCCGCCAGCGCCGGCAGCACGTCGTTATCCACCCGGTCGCCGACATAGGTCAGCGCAGCCGGCGGCGCCCCGCATGCCTGGACGATCTGCGCGAAGAACCGCGCATCGGGCTTCTGCACGCCCCAT
>JACMRO010000462.1 GCA_014376425.1 Rubritepida sp. | reverse complement strand
TGCGCGCCGCGGCGCTGGCGGCGGATGCCGGCGCCAAGCCCGCGGCGCTTGCGATCTGGAACACGGTGGCGGCCGATAGTGGCGCGGATTCGCTCTATCGCGACCTGGCGACGCTGATGTGGGCGACCCATGCCCTGGAGCCGGCCAATGCGGCCGAGATACGGGCCCGCCTGGCCCCGCTGGCCGGTGGGGCCTGGGGTGCATCCGTGAAGGAGCTGCTGGCGCTGGCGTCGCTCGCGGCAGGGCAGAATGACGAAGCGCGGCGCCAGCTTACCGAACTTGCCCGCGACGACGCGGCGCCCCAGGGCGTGCGCGACCGCGCGCAACGCCTGCTCACCGGCATCGATGGATAATCACATGGCCTCGCGCAGAACTGCACTCCTGTCCGGCGCTACCCTGGCCCTCGCCGGCTGCGATACCCTGACGGACGCCGCCGAGCGCGTGCTGGGCAGCAGCAAGACGCCACTGCCCGGCGCGCGGATCTCCGTCATCGCCGCCAATACCCGGCCTATCAGCGTCGATGCCTCCGCCGCCAGCCGCAGCCTGACGCTGCCCGAGCCGCAGGCCACGATGGATTGGCCGCAGCCCGGCGGCACACTCAGCCACGCGCCCGGCCACCCGGCGCTGCCAAGACCGCTGGGCGAGGTGTGGCGCGCCGCGATCGGCAGCGGCAACACCTATCGCTACCGGATGACGGCGGCGCCCATCGTCACCACCGACGCAGTCTATGCGATGGACGCCTTCGGCTGGGTCAGCTGCCTGGACGTGGCGCGCGGCGGCCGGCGCTGGCAGACCGACACCCGGCCCCGGCGGGAGCGTGACGGTGCCCTGGGCGGCGCGATCGCCTTCGATGACGGCATCCTCTACGCCGTGACCGGCCTGGCCGAGGCGATGGCGCTGGACCCGGCCAATGGCAGCATCAAATGGCGCGCGCCCCTGCCCGCACCGGCCCGCGGCGGGCTGACCGTGACCGGCGGCCGTATGCTGGTGCCGACCATCGAGAACACGGTGGTGGCGCTCTCGGTCGAGGATGGCCGGCAGCTTTGGATCTTCCGCGGCCAGCCGGTGCAGGCGTTGCAGCTGGGGCTGGCCTCGCTCGCGGTGGCGGGCGACCTCGCGGTGGCAGGCCTGGCCTCGGGCGAGCTGACCGCGCTGCGGCTGTCCGACGGCCGCCCGCAGTGGAATGAGAGCCTGGCCGGCAACCGCGCCGTCGCCGCCTCCATCGCAGATATCGGCGCCATCACCGCCATGCCGGTGATCGACCGCGGCCTGGTCTTCGCGGTCGGCGTGGGCGGGCTGGCCACCTCGCTCGACCTGCGCTCCGGCCGGCGGGTGTGGGAGCGCGAGGTGGGCGGCAGCCAGACACCCTGGGCAGCCGGTGACTGGTTGTTCGTGCTGACGCGTGAGAACCAGCTGCTGGCGATGGGCCGCGATGACGGCAGGGTGCGCTGGATTTGCAACCTGCCGCGCTTCACCGACGAGCCGCGCAGCCGCGGGCCGATCAGCTGGGGCCCGCCGGTGCTGGCCGGCGGCCGCATCCTGGTGGCCGGCAGCGATGCGCAGCTATTTGAAGTCGACGCCGGCAATGGCGAGGTCTCCGCCCGGCTGCGGCTGCCGGCGGGCTGCCAGTTGCAGCCGGCGGTGGCACAGGGCAGTGCCTATCTGCAATGCGACAACGGCACCGTGGTGGCGCTGAGGGGGGTAGGATGAGCGATTTGTTTCCGGCGCCGGAGGCACGGCGCGAAGTGACAGTGGCCGGCAAGTTCCTGGGGCTCGGCATATTTGGCCTGGGAGTCGTCGCGGTGATCATGCTGGAGAAGTTTGGTGGCCCCGTGTGGGAAAGCCGGCTGCTCTGGCTGGTGCTGGGCGCTCTGGCGTTGGGGGTGGCGGTGCCATGGGCATTCTGCCGGCGGTTGGTGCGCTACTGAGGTTGCAGGCCAACCGCCGGCGCGCGAAGCTGCGGCGATGGACAACGCCGCCCTGATCGATCGCCTGCGTGCCGCCGTCGACGCCAACTTCGCCGCGCAGACGAACTTCCTGGCGGCGATCGTGCGCCACCCCAGCCTGCGCGGCCATGAGGCGCCGTTGCAGGACCAGCTGGCCTTGGAAATGGCGGCGCGCGGTTGGCAGGTGGACCGGTTCAGCCTGGCCGATGTCGATCTCGCCGGGCACCCCAAGGCCAGCCCGATGGTCGATGTCGACCCGGCCGGTTCGATCCAGCTGGTCGGCACCCTGGAACCGCCCGCCCCCAGCGGCCGCAGCCTCATCCTGCAGGGCCATATCGATGTGGTGCCGGAGGGCCCGGCCGCGATGTGGACCCACCCGCCCTACGCCGCGCACATCGCGGATGGCTGGCTGCATGGCAGGGGCGCGCATGATATGAAGTCGGGCGTTTCGGCGATGTTCTTCGCCCTGGACGCCCTGGCGAGCGCCGGCCTGCGGCCCGCCGGCCGTATCCATATCCAGACCGTCACCGAGGAGGAAAGCACCGGTAACGGCGCCCTGGCCACGCTGTTGCGCGGCTACCGCGCCGATGCCGCCCTGATCCCCGAGCCCACCGGCGGCACCATCACCCGTGCGCATACTGGCACCTTGTGGTTCCGGCTGCGCGTCGCCGGTGTGCCGGTGCATGTCGCGGTGGCGCAGACCGGCGGCGACGCGATCATGAGCGCCTACCAGCTGATTCAGGCGTCCTATTCCCACACTGCGGCGGCAAACCGCGCCGCCGCTGCCCATCCCTGGTACGCTGGCGTGGACGCGCCGATCAAGTTCAACCCCGGCATCATCCGTGGCGGCGACTGGGCCAGTTCGACGCCGGCCTGGTGCGAGGTGGATTGCCGCATCGGGCTGCTGCCCGGGCAGGAGTTGGCGACCGTGCAGGCAGCGGTCGAGCCCGCGGTCGCCGCCGCCGCCCGCGCCGATGGCTTCATGGCCAACAACCCGCCGGAGCTGACCTGGCACGGCTTCCTGGCCGATGGCTACGTGCTGGAACCCGGCACCGAGGCCGAGGCCGTGCTGGCCCGCGCGCATGAAGCGGCCTTCGGCGAGGCGATGGGTGCCCGCATCACCACGGCGGTCAACGACACCCGCTTCTACGGCCTGTATTTCGGCATCCCCGGTCTGTGCTACGGGCCGCGCGGCGAGGGTGCGCACGCCTTCGACGAGCGCACGGACCTTAACCACCTGAAAACCACAACCCTGGCCATCGCGCTGTTCATTGCTGATTGGTGTGGGGTGGAGGAGGCATGATGTTACGTCGCGCATTGCCATGGCTGGCGCTGCCGGCGCTGGCGCAGGACCGGCCGCTGCGCATCGTCGTCCCCTT
>JACMRO010000461.1 GCA_014376425.1 Rubritepida sp. | reverse complement strand
GAACAGCCGGACAGGCCGGGGGCTTGTGGACGGAGAAATCGATTTCCGCCATCAAGCTCGCCCCAGCCCCTGGAGGTACCGATGCTCAAGCGCCGCCTGATCCTGACCCTGCCCTTGGCCGCCCCTGTCCTGGCACAGCCTGCCTGGGCGCCGACACGTCCGGTGCGGCTCGTCGTTCCGATCGCCGCGGGCGGCGCACTGGACATCACCGCCCGTCTGCTGGGCGAGCGGATCACCCCCATACTGGGCCAGCCGGTGGTGGTGGAGAACCGCGCCGGCGCCGGCGGCAACATCGGCGCGCAGTTCGTTGCCGGGGCGGAAAAGGACGGCCACACCATCATGCTGGCGGCGGCCAACACGCTGGCGGCCAACAAATGGCTTTACGGCACCCGCATGCCGATCGAGCCGACGCGCGACCTGGCACCCATCACCCGGGTCTCTACCGGCACCATCCTGATGGTGGTCAATGCCGCGCGGCCCTGGCGGACCTTCGCCGAGCTGATCGCCTTTGCCCGCGCCAACCCCGGCCGGGTGACAATGGGCAGCAGTGGCACCGGCACCACCAGCCACCTGTTCATCGAGAAGGTAAAGCGGGCGGTGAATGTCGACATCACCCACGTGCCTTATCGCGGCGGCGGTCCGGCGATCCAGGATCTGGTGGCGGGCAACATCGACATGATGTTCGACGTGATGCCGGCGCTGATGCCGCATGTGCGCGAGGGCCGTATCCGCGCCCTGGCGGTGGGCAGCGCCGAACGGGTGAGCTACGTCCCCGGCGTCGAGACCGTGCCGGGCATGAACGAGTTGCTGCCCGGCCAGGGCATCGACGCCCAGGCCTGGTATGCGCTGGTGGCACCGGGCGGCACGCCGCTGCCGATCCTGGCCCGTTGGCACGAGACGGTGGCGCGGATCGTGCGCGACAGCGACATGGCGGCACGGCTCATGCCGCTGGGCTTCCAGGCGGTGGTGGATGCGAGCCCGGAGGCGTTCATGGCGTTCTGGCGGCAGGAGGAGGTGTCCTGGCGCCAGCTGGTCGAGATATCCGGCGCGACCGCGGAGTAGCGCGCGGGGCGCACCTCGAAAGTGCGTGCTGCCGGGTGGCTCCCGTGGGGGAGGTACCGGGCCGGGCCCCAGACGAACTGCACGCTGGCGCCGTGGAATAGGGCGGGGCCGGGCCCGGCCCACCACACGAGGTGCACCCTTGCCCGCGGTGGTGCCGCGGGCCGGGTCCAGTCAGGCAGCGCAGCGCGCCGCCCGGTTGCGCAAGGCGCCCGGGCCAGGCCCGGGCATCCCAGCCGTGCCGGCCCTCAGCGCCAGCCGCCGTGGCGGTGCCCACCGCCCCAGCCATTGCCGCCCCAACCGCCACCACCCCAGCCGCCACCGCGGTTGAAGCCGTAGCTGGGTTGCGCATAGGCATAATTGCGGTACCCGCCGCCGCCGCCGTAATAGCGCGGGCCATGCCCGTAACCGGGCGCCACGCAGGCGGAGAGCGCCAGCACGGCGCCGAGGACGGAAGTGATGCGGAGCAGGCGGGTCATGGCGGACCTCGGGGAGGGGGGTTGTGGGCGGCGGGGTGCCGTCCCTGTGGCGCCATCTCATAACGCCCCACGCTGGTGTCGCGCCCAAGGTCCGGGCGTGATGCTTTCAGGGCGATTGCGGCCCAATTGCGCCTCCCCAAGGCCGCCCCCGGCGCGTAGGGTCGCCTGCATATGTCCGACACGGTGCCCAAAGACCCGCGACTGATCGCCATCATCGTCGCCTCTGCCTTGTTCATGCAGAACCTCGACAGCGCCGCCGTCATAACCGCCCTGCCCAGCATGGCGCGCGACATGGGTGAGGAACCTGCCCGGCTGGGCGTGGCCATCACCAGCTACCTGGTGTCGCTGACGGTCTTCATTCCCTTCGCCGGCTGGGTGGCTGACCGCTATGGCCCCAAGCGCATCTTCATGTTCGCGATCGCGCTGTTCGCCGCCTCATCGGTCGCCTGCGGCCTGTCGAATGGGCTGGGTGAACTGGTGGCGGCCCGCATCGTGCAGGGGCTGGCCGGCGCGATGATGGTGCCAGTCGGCCGGCTGCTGCTGCTGCGCGGCCTGCGCAAGGACCAGATGCTGACGGCGATGACCTGGCTGACCATGCCCGGCATGCTGGGGCCGATTAGCGGCCCACTGCTGGGCGGCGTGCTGACTGACCAGTTTGGCTGGCGCAGCGTGTTCTGGATCAACCTGCCGGTGGGCGTGCTGGGGCTGTGCCTGGTGGCGTGGAAAATCCCCGCCGTGGCGGTGGCCAACCCGGGCCCGCCCGACACGCGCGGATTGCTTCTGGTGGGCGGCGCCATGGCGGCGTTCATGTTCGGGCTGGAAACGGTGGGGCGCGGCGTGGTGCCGGCAGGCCTGGCCGAGGCCGGGCTGATCCTGGGTGTGCTGATCGGCATCGTGGCCGTGCGCCACTGCCTGCGCGCCGAACGTCCGGCGCTGGATTTCTCCCTGCTGCAAGTGCCCACCTTCCACGCCGCGGCGGCCACCGGCACGATCTTCCGCATCGGCGCCGGCGCCAGCCCGTTTCTGGTCCCTGTTCTGCTGCAGGTGGGCTTCGGCTGGAGCGCCACCGAAAGCGGCCTGGTCAGCTTCGCCACCGCGCTGGGCGCTCTGGCGATGAAGCCGCTGGCGCAGCCCATCCTGCGGCGCTGGGGCTTTCGCGGCGCGGTTGTGTGGGGCGGGCTGCTGGCGGGCGTGACGCTGGCGGCCTGCGCGCTGTTCACCCCCGCCTGGCCGCTGCCGGCGATGTTCCTGGTGTTGGCCGCGGGCGGGCTCTTCCGCAGCCTGCAATTCACCGCGTTGAACACGCTGGCCTTCGCCGATCTGCCGCAATCGCGCTTTTCGGCGGCCACCGGTTTCTATGGCATCGCGCAGCAGATCGCGCCGGCGCTGGGGGTCGTGCTGGCCACCGCCTCGCTGGAGGCCAGCGCGGCGCTGGCCGGGCGGGAGGTAGCGGCGCCGGACTTCGCCATGGCCTTCATCGTGGCCGGCCTCGTGGTGGCCTCCGCGGCGCCCTTCTTCGCCCGCCTGCCGCCCGATGCGGGGGACGAGGTCAGCGGCCACGGCAGCCGCTGAGGCGTTGACACGGCAGGGCGCAGCCCCTTTCTGGCCGGATGATCCACCGCCCCGGTGATGCCGCTCCGGCGGATCGCCCTCCCATGCCCGCCTTCATCATCGTCGACCCTTCGCTGCGCGATTTCGTCGGCCACCACCATGCCTATGACAGCGCGGTGGCCGGCGCCGCTGGCCAGGCGGGTTTCCGGCCGGTGGTGCTGGGCCACCACGCCGCAATACCCGCGGTGGCAGAAGGGCTGGAGCTGGTGCCATGCTTCCGGCGCGACATCTGGGGCCGCCACCCATGGGCACGGCCTTTCGTGCGCGGGGGCATGGTCGGGCTGCCCGGCCGGCTGCTGGACCATCTGCTGTGCGGGCGCGACTTCGCCGCCGATCTGCGGCGCGGGCTGGGCACGGTGGCGCCGCCGCCGGGCTCCATCCTGCTGGCGCACATGGTGACGGCCAAACACCTGGCCGGCCTGGCGGATGTGCTGGCGGCGCGGCCCACGCTGCACGCCATTATTCTGCTCCGCTATCAGCCCGCGCTCTACGCCAACCCGGTTGGCCGTCGCGGTCTGCGCCGGCTGGAGGCGATGGTGGTGCGCGGCGCGACCATCCGCCTGGCATCGGACAGCGACCGCCTTGCGGCGCAAATCAGCCGCCTGACGAGCCTGCCGGTCGAAACCATGCCCATCCCGCACACGCCGCCCGAGGCCCCGGCGCCGCGGCCGCCCGGCCCCCTCCACCTCGCCAGCCTGGGCGGTGCGCGCGATGAGAAGGGCATTCTGGAGATCATCGCCGCCATCCGCCTGCTGCGCGCCGAACCCGCAGGGCTCGACGGCCTGCGCTTCACACTGCAGGCCAATGACGCGGCGCCCGATGTGCAGGCCGCGCTGGATGGTTTCGCGGCCGACCTGCCGCCCGAGGTCACGCTGCTGCCCGACGCGTTGAATGGCCCGGCCTACCATGCCGCGCTGCATGCGGCCGACATTCTGCTGCTGCCCTACTGGCGCAGCATCTACGAGGCCCGGACATCGGGCGTGCTGCTCGAGGCGCTGGCGGCGGCCAAGCCGGTCATCGCCACCGATGATAGTTGGATGAGCGACGAACTGGCCCGCCACGGTGCGGGCCTGCTGGTGCCCGACCGCGATCCCCACGCGCTGGCCCACGCCATCCGCCAGGTGGCGCGCGAGCGGGGCGCGCTGCAGGCCCGCGCCATCGCCGGCCGCGATGCCGTGCTGGCCCGGCACAGCGCCGCCGCCCTGGTGGCGCAGTGCCTGTCAGGGCCGCCGATCCGGCCCGCCCCGGCCAGACCGCGCATCGCGCTGCTGTTCCCCTAAGCCAAACTGCCGATGTCGTGCTGGAGTAAAGCTCCTGGGCCGCGCCGCGGTCGCGCCGCTCGCCTGCGCCCGCAGCATCCCGCTGATCCTCACGCAGCACGACGTGCTAAAAGATCGGCACCACCCTGGCGTTTCGCGGCCTGCCCATCCGGCCCGGCCTGGATGGTGTGGTGGAGGACGACCTGGCCGCCTGGCCCGGTCTGATCGCGGAGCTTCTGGCGAATGCTCCGCGCCGCGCGCCACTGGGTCGCAACGGCCGCGCCCCGGGCCCTGGGCTTCGACCATCGCCGGGTGCTCGCGGCCTATCTGCCACGGGCGCTGCCGGCGCGCTGAGCCGCCCGGAACGGCACTTGCCACGGCATGGCGCATGGCGCTTATAACCATCGCAACATGCCCAGCCCGTCCTTTATCATCGTCGATCCTTCGCTGAAGGACTTCATCGGGCACCATTTTGCCTACGACAATTCGGTCGCCGAGGCGGCCGCCGCCCCCGGCTACAAGCCTGTGGTCCTCGGCCATTGCGACGTCGTGCCCGAAGTGTCGGGCGTGCTGGAGGTCACCCCCGCCTTCCGCCGCGATATCTGGGGGCGGCACCCGCGTATCGCCCGCTTCTGCGACCTGCCGGCGAAGGCCGGCGCCCGGGCGCGCGACCTCGGCAACTGGCTGTGCGCCCGCGACTTCTGGGCTGATCTGCGGCGCGCGCTGGCCCGGGTGGAGATGGTGCCGGGCAGCATCATGCTGGCGCACATGATCACGATGAAGCACCTGCCGGCGTTCGGCTGGGGGCTGGGGCGGTTCTTCGCCGGCGGGCCCGGCCGCACCGTCATCCTGCTGCTGCGCTACCAGGCCGCATTCTACGACAACCCGGCCTGTGCCCAGGCCTTCCGCCGGCTGGAGGCGCTTGCCGCCCAGGGCCACGCCATCCGCCTCGCCTCCGACAGCGGCCGGCTGGCCGATCAGATCGGGCTGCTGACGACGCTGGCGGTGGAGGTGCTGCCCATTCCGCACCCGCCGCCCGAGCCCACGCATGCACCCCCCCGCGGGAGTCGCCTGCGCTTCGCCAGCCTGGGCAACGCGCGCGACGAGAAAGGCTACTTCGAGATCCTGCAGGCGATCCGCATCCTGCAAATGGAGCCGCTCGGCCTCGATGGGCTGGAGTTCTGGCTGCAGAGCAACCACCCGCAGCCCGATGTGAAGGAGGCCATCGACGCCTTCGCCGCCGACCTGCCGCCCGAGGTTACGTTGATCCATCAGGGCATGGACGAGGCCGCCTATCATGCCGCTGTGCAGGCCGCCGATGTGGTGATGGCGCCCTACTGGCGCAGCATCTACGAGGCCCGCACGTCGGGCGTGCTGCTTGAGGCGCTGGCGTCGGCCAAGCCGGTCATCGCCACTGAGGATTGCTGGATGAGCGACGAGCTGGCGCTGCACGGCGCCGGCATCCTGATCCCAGACCGCGACCCGCTGGCGCTGGCCGAGGCGATCCGGCGCATGGCAGATGAATACGCGGCGTTCGCGGCCAGGGCCGTGGCGGACCGCCCGGCCGTGTTGGCGCGCCACAGCGCCGCCGCGGTGATCGCGCAATGTGCCGCCCCGGCGCCGCCGCGCCGGCCCGGCCGGCCGCCGCGCCGCCTTGCGGTGTTTTATCCGTGGGACGACGTGCTGGCGAACCGCGGCGGCGCCAGCCTGCGCGTCAACATGATGCTGAACATGGTGGCGCCGCTGGTGGAGCGGGTCGACGTGCTGCAGCAGGGCCACGCGGCGCCGGCGCGGCGCGGCAATGTCTTCGTCGAATCGGCCGGCCGCAGCCGCTGGCACGACCGGCTGCGCCGGGTGCTGCGCCTTGCCACCTGGCCATTGCTGGGGCGCGCGGGCTTCGGTCAGGAACTGCTGCTGTGGTACCATCTGGAACGGTTGCCGATGCGCCGGTTCCGCCGCCGCGTGGAGGAGATGGTGGCCGCCAGCGACGCAGTGTTGCTGGAATACAGCTTCCACGCCTCGATCGTGCTGGCGGCGGCACGGCGACACCGCAAGCCCGTCATCCTGTCGCAATACGACGTGCTGAGCCACCAGGTCAGCAGCTCCGGCCTGTTGCGGCGGCTGACGCTGGCCTTCGAGGTGGCGGCGTTGCGGGCAGCGCCGCACGCCTTCACCGTGTCCGAATCGGACCGGGCCGCCTTCCTGGCCGGGGGGGTGGAAAGCCGCGTTGTCCCCAACCCGGTGGACCTGGCGCGCAGCCAGGCCGCGTTGCCGTTGCCGCCGCGGCGGGTGCTGGAGGAGGCATTTGGCCTTTCGTTGCCACCTGGGCCACTGGCGATCTTCATCGGCAGCCGTTTCGGCCCCAACCAGGTGGCGGCGGCGCATATGAGGAAGCTGGCGCGGCTGTGCCCCTCCGTCGGCTTCGTCGTTGCCGGCGCCTGCATGGACCCGGTCCAGGAGAGAAATTTCAGCGCTCTTGGCATGATCGACGAGGCAGCGCTGATCGCGCTGTACCGGGCCGCGGCTGTGGTGCTGGTGCCGCTGGAAAGCGGATCGGGCAGCTCGCTCAAGACGGTGGAGGCGATGGCCGCCGGCGTGCCTGTGCTGGGCACTCCCGTCGCCTTCCGCGGGCTGGAGGTGGAGTCGGGCGTCGACTGCCTGGTCGAGCCGGACATGATGCTCTGGCCCGGCCGGATCACCCGCCTGCTGGCGAACCCGGTGCAGGCAAGCCAGATCGGCGCCGCGGGCCGCCAGCTCGCCCAGGCGCTGGATTACCGCGTGGTGTTCGAGGCCTACACCGAGACGCTGAACCTGCCGCGCGACGAAGGCGGGGCGGCAGCGGAGCTGGCCGGGCTGGAGGCGTCGCTGTTGCGGCAGATCCGGTCGGCGGCACGCAGCCGGGGCGCCACCGCTTTGCTTGAGGAACTTCCGGCCGGGCCTGCTCACGGCGATGCCGAAGACGAGGCGCCGGACGAGGCGCCAGGGGTCGCATCGCGGTATAGGGGCCAGCCGCTGCACCCCGCCGTCCAGGGCGCCGTCATCGATGCCCTGGCACAAAGCCGGCTGCATCTGGCCATGGCGCAGCACATGATGGCCTTCCAACCACCCGATCTTTCCGGGTTGCCGGTGGCCGAAGAGCTGGAGGCGCTGGAGCGCGAGATAGAGGGCCTGATCGAACAGGCGCGCGAGGGCCGGGCGGCACTGCTGGCGCGGCTGGAGCGCCAGGCGGGTGATCCAGCCTTGCCCCGCGCAGCCGGACCGGCTTGCGCCATATTGCCGGCGCCACACGCGACGGGCGAGGCCCGCCCGTACCCGCAGGCGTAAAACCGGACACCGGCGCTGCGCCGGGCCGCTCAGCTGGTCAGGATGGTCGCACCCAGCGTGTCGAGGCCCACGGGCGTGATGTTCACCGCCGGCAGCGCTGCCAGGAACGCCGCCTGGCGCGGCGGCGGCACCAGCATCAGCAGGAAGCCACCCGCGCCCGCGCCGCACAGCTTGCCGCCCAGCGCGCCCGCCGCCCGCGCCGCATCGTAGAGCGCGTCGATCTCGGGGCTGGAAACCTTCGAGGACAGCCGCTTCTTGGTCTGCCACCCCTCATGCAGCATGGCGCCGAAATCGCGCAGCATCGCCTCGGGGTCCTCGCATTCCAGCACGTCGACCGCCTGGTCGGTCAGCGTCAGCAGGTGCGACAGGTCGGCGTCCGACGCGCCGGAGCGGGTACGGGCCATCTGCTCGTTCAGCGTGTCGGAGGCGAATCGGGTGACGCCGGTGTAGAGCAGGAACAGGCTGGTGGTCAGCGCCGCCTGGCAGGGCGCGGTCATCTGCACCGGGGTGATGCGGGTGCGTGCGCCCACGAAGTCGAAACGGTTCAGGCCGCCGAAGGCCGCGTGGTACTGGTCCTGCACGCCGACATTCTCGTGCAGCAATTCGCGCACAACGAACACCGCCTGGCGCGCCAGGTCGAGTTTGGTCATCTGCCGCTTCTGCAGCGCCGCGACCAGGTTGAGGAAGCCCACGGTGAAGGACGAGGATGAGCCGAGGCCCGAGCGCGCCGGCAGGTCGGCCATGATGGACATGTCCAGCGCATCGGTCAGCGCGGCGTGGCGGATAACCTCGCGCACCACCGGGTGCTGAATGTCTTCCAGCGCTGTGACCATCTCGACCTTCGAGTATGAGAGCTTGTAGCGGTAATCCAGGCTGGCGGTGAGGCGCAGGGCGGAGATGTAGACATACTTGTCGATCGCCATGCCGACCACGGCGCCGCGGCCGCGATTGAAGTAATCCGGGTAATCGGTGCCGCCGCCGAAGAAGGAGACGCGCAGCGGGGTGCGGGAGACGATCATCATG
>JACMRO010000039.1 GCA_014376425.1 Rubritepida sp. | reverse complement strand
TCGCCCGCGGCACGGCCGATGCCGTGCGCAGGCCAGCCGCGCGCGGCCCAGTGTTCCATCAGGTTACGGCCGATGAAGCCGTCGCTGCCCAGGATGATGGTCGGGCTATCGGCGTAGGGCATCGCGGTACCAGTCCATGGTCAGGCGCAGGCCCTCATCCAGGCCGCGGAAGGGCGCCAGGCCGGGCAGCAGTTCATGCAGCCGGCCACCCGTCGCGCGCCGGACCTTCACGCCGCCGAAGCCGCCCGGCGGCGGCGGCGTGAGTGCCAGCGGCCGGTCCTGCCCGGCCGCGCGCATCGCCGCGCTGGCCAACTCTCGCACCGTGGTGGGGTGGCCCTGGGCGCAGTTCAGCGCGTGGGTCACGCCGGTCAGGCTGAGCGACTCCACGAAGGCCGCCGCCACGTCGCCGGCGAACACGAAATCCCGTTCGGCATCGGGGTCGCCGCGCACGGCGAACGGGCCTTCCCCCTGTACCGCGCGGATGACGAAGGCGGTGGCGACATGCGCCTCCGCCTCGTCCAGCGTGTCGTGCGGGCCATAGGGATTGGACAGGCGCAGGCTGACGGTGTGGATCGAGGCCCGGCGGGACCACAGCTCGGCCGCGATCTCGGCCCAGCGCTTGGACCAGCCATAGGCGGCCTCGCCCGGGTGTGGCCAGGCGTTGAGGTCCAGCGGGCGGGTGTCGTCCAGCACCGCCCAGTCGGCCGGATAGACGGCGGCGCTGCTGGCGGCGCGCACCTCGGTGATGCCCCGCGCCATGGCGAAGCGGTACACCGCCTCGGTCACCGCCATGTTGGCGCCGAGAATGTCGGCCTGTTCGGCGGCGAAGCGGCTGGCGACGTAGCGCCTGGCCGCGACATTGATGATGGCGGTGCCGGCGGGCAGGGGCGCGGCCTCATCCAACCGGTCCACCGGCCACGTCACGTCGCAGCCGGCCACCGGGCCGCCCGTGGCGGTCACGCCCACCAGATGCGTGCGCCCGCGCAGCGCGTCCACGATGTTGCGGCCGACAAAGCCGCCGGCGCCGAACAGCACCACCGCTTCGGGGAATGCGCTCACGGGTATCGGGTGCCCTCACGGCCGACGACGGTGACCTTGGGGATCGGCACGATGAACTCGCCGCCGGCTGCCATGTAGGCGATGTTGGCGGGGTTCTTCAGGAACTCGTCGATGAAGTTCCAGGCCAGCACAAGGTAGGCGCCGGGCTGCTGGCCGTCCTCCTCCTCGATGGGGATGCGCACACCGGGGATCGCCAGGCCCACCTTCATCGGGTTGCGCTCGACCGCCTTCTGCACGAGGTCCGGCCCAATGCCGAAGCTGTTGAGCAGTGTGGCGCCCTTGGCCGGCGCGCCATAGGCCCAGACCGATTTGCCGGCGGCGCGGTATTCCTCCAGCAACGCCACCAGCTTGGCGCGTAAGGTGACCACGTTGCCCGCCAGCCGACGATAGGTATCGATCTCGCCATAGCCGCGCTCGGTCTCGTGGGCGGCCATCTTCCGCACGCTCTCGCCCACCGGCCGCATACCCTTGCGGCCGACATGCGCCTCGATCGAGCCGCCATGGATGTTCACGAGGTTCGCCTCGAACACCTCCAGTCCATGCTGCTCCAGCAGGGCCGAGAGCGACTTCAACGTGTAGTAGCAAAGATGCTCGTGATAGACCTGATCGAAGGCGGTGTTCTCCACCATCCCGCCCAGGTAGATCGCCTGCACGACGAAGACGCCGTCCTCGGCGAGAAGTAGTGCGATGCCCTTCACCACCGAATGCAGCTCTTCCAGATGGAAGAACACGCCCGATGCGGTGATGATTCGGGCCGGGCCATGCTCAGCCAGGATGTCGCGGCAGCTTTCCTCGTTGAAGAAGCGGTTCCAGGTCGGCACGCCTGCCGCCAGCGCGATGTTGGCGACGTTCTCCGCCGCCTCCACCCCCAGCACGCGGGTGCCGAAGGGCGCCCATTGCTTCAGCCAGGTGCCGTCATTGCTGCCGATGTCGACCACCAGTTCGCCTGGCTTCACGCCGTGCATCTTGGCGATGCGCGCCGAGGTCTCGGCGAAATGCGCCGGCAGCGTCTTGGTCGTACCCGACACGTAGGGGTAGTCGGAGAACATGCTCTCCTTGGGGATGGTGTGGTCGATCTGCACCATGGTGCACGCCCGGCAGAAGCCGACGCGCAGCGGGTAGGCGGGGTCGGCGCCGGCCGGCATGTCGGGCCGCACCAGGCGGTTGCAGTGCGGCTGGTCGCCCAGGTCGATGACCAGCTCCACTTCGCGGCGGCCGCAGCAGCGGCAGCCCATGTCCAGCATTTGGCCCGGGGCGGGGACGGCGAGCTCAGACCCATGCACCGGGACGGTGCGGACAGACCCGTGCAGCGGGACGGTGCGGTCAGACCCGTGCACCGGGACGGTGCGGTCAGACATTGGCGAAGCGCCCGTTGCGCAG
>JACMRO010000460.1 GCA_014376425.1 Rubritepida sp. | reverse complement strand
TCGCGGCTCAGGCTCAACCCCGCCGCCATCCGGTGCCCGCCGCCCTTTTCGATCAACCCTTCGGCCGCCAGCAGGTGAATGGCCGCGCCCAGATCGACCCCTTCGACCGATCGGGCCGAGCCTTTGCCGACCGTGCCGTCAAAGCCGATCACGACTGAGGGGCGACCGCTCGCCTCTTTCAGCCGCGCTGCGACGATGCCGACCACGCCCGGATGCCAGCCATCGCCCGCAGCCCAGGCCAGCGCGCCGGTATCGCCCCGCGCATCGACCTGCGCCAGCGCCTCCAGCCGCACCTCAGCCTCGATGTCGCGCCGCTCGCTGTTCAGGCGGTTCAGACGCTCGGCCAGTTGGGTCGCCTCCAGCGGGTTTTCGGTGGCGAGCAGTCGCGCGCCCAAGTCGGCCTGCCCGATCCGCCCGCCGGCATTGATGCGCGGCCCCAGCACAAAGCCCAGCGCATAGGCGGTGGGAGCCTGATCCAGCTTGGCAATGTCGGCCAGCGCGCGCAGGCCGGGGCGGTCGCGGCGGGCCATCACCTTGAGCCCCTGCCGTACAAAGGCGCGGTTGACGCCGATCAGCGGCGCAACATCGGCAACGGTGGCCAAGGCCACCAGATCCAGCAGCGCCATCAGGTCGGGGCCGCTTTGCCCAGCGGCGCGCAGTTGGCGGTTGCATTCAACCAAGGCCAGAAACACCACGGCGGCGGCGCAGAGATGTCCCAAGGACCCATCCTCGTCCTGCCGGTTGGGGTTCACAACGGCATGGGCCGGCGGCAGCGTGTCGCCGCCCAGATGGTGGTCCAGCACCACCACGTCACAGCCCGCCGCCGCAATCGGTTCATGGCTTAGCGTGCCGCAATCGACGCACAGGATCAGGTCGTGCCGCGCGCCCAGGTTGCGCATTGCGGGGATATTCGGGCCATAGCCTTCGTCGATGCGGTCGGGGATATACAGCGTCGGCGTGGCACCGAAATGCCGTGCCCAGATTGTCAGCAGGGCGGCCGAGGCGCCGCCATCCACGTCATAATCGGCAAAGATCGCGATGCGCTGCCGCTGGGCGATGGCGTGCAGCAGCCGGGTCGCCGCCTTGGGCATGTCGCGCAGGCGCTGTGGGACGGGCATCAATTCGCGCAGCGACGGCGCCAGATATAGCGGCGCCGCCTCGGGCGTGACGGCGCGGGCGACCAGCGTGTGACACAGGCCCAGCGGCAGCCGCGTCACCTGCATCATCGCCTCGGCCAGCCGTTCGGCCTGCGGGGCAGGGCCGATCCAGCGGCGGTTGGTCAGCGACGTTTCGACATCCAGAAAGGCGCGCAACGTCTACGCCTCGGGCAGCACTCGCACCGCGCCCTTGTCGGCAGACGAGGCGAACAGCGCATAGGCCCGCAGCGCCAGCGACACCTTGCGCGACCGTGGCTTGGCGGGTTTCCACCCCAGCGCGTCCTGCTCGGCCCGGCGCTTGGCCAGTTCGGCATCCGCGACGCGCAGCGAGATCGACCGCGCGGGGATGTCGATATCGACCATGTCGCCTTCGCGCACCAGTCCGATCAGCCCGCCACCCGCCGCTTCCGGGCTGACATGGCCGATAGACAGGCCCGAAGTTCCGCCCGAGAAGCGGCCATCCGTCACCAGCGCGCAGGCTTTGCCCAGCCCCATGCTTTTCAGGTACGACGTCGGGTACAGCATCTCCTGCATCCCCGGCCCGCCCTTTGGCCCTTCATAACGGATCACCAATACGTCACCCTCGACGATCTGCTTGGCAAGGATCGCGTTGACCGCGTCGTTCTGGCTTTCAAACACCCGCGCGGGGCCGGAAAACACCAGGATCGACGCGTCCACGCCCGCCGTCTTGACGATGCAGCCATCCGGCGACAGATTCCCCGTCAACACCGCCAACCCGCCGTCTTTGGAAAACGCTGATGTCGCTGACCGGATCACGCCGTTTTCCCGGTCCAGATCCAGCGTGTCGTAGCGGCCCGTTGCCGTGAAGGCCATCGTGGTGCGGACGCCGCCGGGTGCGGCGCGGAAAAAGTCGCGGACCATGGGCTGGTTGGTCCGGCTGATGTCCCATTGATCGACCGCAGCCCCGATGGACCGCGCATGAATGGTCGGCACCTCGCGGTTCAGCAGGCCGGCACCGTCCAGCTGGCCCAGGATCGCCATGATGCCGCCGGCGCGGTGGACATCCTCCATATGCACATCCTGCTTGGCCGGGGCGACCTTGCACAGTACCGGCACGCGGCGGCTGATGGCGTCGATGTCGGCCATCTTGAAATCAACCTCACCCTCATGCGCGATGGCGAGGATGTGCAGCACGGTGTTCGTGGACCCGCCCATCGCAACGTCCAGCGCCATGGCGTTTTCGAACGCCGCCTTGGTCGCGATGTTGCGCGGCAGGACGTCGTAATCGTCCTGTTCATAGTGGCGCTTGGTGATGTCGACGATCAGGTGCCCCGCCTCGACAAACAGGCGCTTGCGGTCGGCATGGGTGGCGAGGGTCGATCCGTTGCCGGGAAGGGACAGGCCGAGGGCCTCGGTCAGGCAGTTCATCGAGTTGGCGGTGAACATGCCGGAACAGCTGCCACAGGTCGGGCAGGCGGCTTTCTCGATCTCTTCCACTTCGGCGTCGGTAAAGCTGGCATCGGCGGCGGAGACCATCGCGTCCACCAGATCCAGCGCCACCTCTTTGCCGCGGATCACGACCTTGCCAGCCTCCATCGGGCCGCCGGACACGAACACGCAGGGGATGTTCAGTCGCATCGCGGCCATCAGCATGCCGGGGGTGATCTTGTCGCAGTTGGAGATGCAGACCATGGCGTCGGCGCAGTGGGCGTTGACCATGTATTCGACGCTGTCGGCGATCAGGTCGCGCGAGGGCAGCGAGTAGAGCATGCCACCGTGGCCCATCGCGATGCCGTCGTCGACGGCGATGGTGTTGAATTCCTTGGCCACGCCGCCGTGCGCCTCGATCTCGCGCGCGACCAGCTGGCCGAGGTCTTTCAAGTGCACGTGGCCGGGCACGAACTGGGTGAACGAATTGACGACGGCGATGATCGGCTTGTCGAAGTCGCCGTCCTTCATGCCGGTGGCACGCCACAGCGCGCGCGCGCCCGCCATGTTGCGGCCTTGGGTCGTGGTATGTGAGCGGTAAGTGGGCATGGCTTCTCCTGGACGGCAATCGGTATGGGAGCAACAGGGTGCCACGTTGACGGTGAGTTGTCCAATAGTTGATTAAGGCGTCTGTGAGTCGCAACGCATATCACAGGCGGCGGTATCCTTGCTAAATCGACTCCTTCAAGGCTCGCGCGATCCGTTCGAGCGCTTCCTGCGCGCCAAGGGGGATGCTGATATCGCGCTTGCTTCCCACCGTCGGCTCGCGCGGGTTGATGCGCACCAGCGGACAGTCAAGCTGCTGCCCGAACAGGCGCACCGACGGTATCGCGGTGCCCGCGCCGAGTTCGATGACGACGGGCCGCCGCAGCCGCGCGAGCCAGGCGTCGAGGCGCGAGGCGACCTGGCCGATGCGCGTGTCGACCCAGCCGGCGTCGCCGAACATGAGGATGTTCGGTCGCGCCAGGCCGCCGCAATGGGGACAGGCGGGCAGCGGCGCCGCCATCCGGCAGGCCAGCGTGTCAACGACCGGCACGACGGCGTCGGCCGGCCACAGCGCGTCGCCGCACGGCGCGAGGCATTGCAGCATGTGGATGCTGCCGTGGCATTCGAGCACCCGGCCGGCGTCGAAGCCGGCCTTCTGGAACTGGCCGTCGACGTTGCTGGTGAAGACGAAGGCGCCGCCCGGCATGCTCGCCGCGAGAGCGCGCAGGATGCCGAAGCCGGCGTGCGGCCGCACCTCGCGATAGAGCTGCAGGCGGTGGCCGTAGAAGCCCCAGGCGAGCGCAGGATCGCTGCGGAAGGCACCCGGGCTGGCGATCTGGGAAAAGCGCATGCCGAGCGCGCCGAGCGCCGGGTAGGCGTTCCAGAAGCCCTGGTCGCCCCGGAAATCGGGCAGCCCCGAGTCGATGCCCATGCCGGCGCCGGCCGTGATCATCAGGCCGTCGGCTTGCGCGATCAACTCGGCCGCTTCGCCGCACGCGTGTTCGTTATCGTTCAACATAGGTCTCCTCAATCGGCTTGCTTGCGCAGGAAGGCCGGGATGTCGCACGTATGATAAACCTCATCGAAGGCGGCGCGCACGATGCGGGTCACGCGCTGCTCGATCGCGCTGACCGCGCCCGGTTTGCCGACCAAGGTATGCAACCATTGCAGCAGGCGCCCGCTGAGCACCGCGCCGTGCAGGCACTTGGCCAGCGCCGCCATGAACGCGGCGACCACG
>JACMRO010000459.1 GCA_014376425.1 Rubritepida sp. | reverse complement strand
GGTCGATCTGGAGGCGCAGGCCGGCGCCGTATGTGGGTAGCAGGCGACTGTCCTCAAGGGCTTGGAGCGTTGGTGCAGCCATTCCGGCACCGGCGAACACCACTGCGCCGATGCGATGGCGCACAGGCGTGCGGTATTCGCCCTGCACGGCGGTGGTCCAGCGATCGCGATACCGCCCGCGCTTGTAGCCGCGCATGATGTCGCTGTTGCCGATCAGTGCCAGCTGGTCGAAGGGCGCAGCGCCATCGACGCGAATCACCTGCACCTGCGTGGCGATGACATGTTCACGATGCACCGCGCGGTAGCCGCGCGCATCCAGGCGCAGCGTCTCGACACTGAAGGCGAGGTCAGCCACCGCCGCCGGCAGCCGGCTGAAATCCAGCGGGATGTTGGGGATCAGCCGGCGGTCAGGCGCCGCCGGCGGGGGTGGGGCGGCCGCCGCAGGTGCAGCTGCGGGCGCTGCCGCCGGCGCGGCCGTGGCGGCCCGCGCCGCATCGATGTCGAGCCGTGACAGCGCCAGCCGCCCGGACAACCCGGGCACCGGCGCCCGGCTCAGCACCAGCGCACCCGTGCCCACGGCCACCGGGCCTTCAAGCGCCACATCCTGCAGCGCGGCGCCGTCGGCGAAGAAGGCACCGCGCTCGCCGATCCTTGCCCGCGCCTGCCCCAGCGCGGCCGAACGCGCGGTGACCACGACATCCACCCCGGTGCCGGCGAGCGGCCGCGCCACGCGACCCTGCGCGGCCACCGCATAGCCCAGATGTTCGCCGGCCAGGTCCAGCCCGAGCGGCTGCCCGGCCAGCACCGGCGCCAACGGCCCCAGGGACCCGGCCAGGGTGAAACTCTGGCCGGCTCGGCTGCCGGCCACGGTCAGCCGGGCCATTTCGGTCGCGCTGGGCATCGCCAGCTCGAAGCGCGTCAATGCCACGCCAGGCGCCAGCTCGGCCGCGCTCAGCGTCAGCGCCATCGCCTGGGGGGTAGGCGGCGCCAGGCCGTCACCCGTCACCCGTCCACGCAGGGCGATGGAGGTCAGCGGCGGGAACGGCCGGCCCGTCAGAGCGGCCAGGCCCTGCAGCGACGACGCCTCCACGACCAGCTCAAGGTCGTAGCCCAGCAGGCCGCGCGGCTCACGCACCGTACCCTGCGCCTGCAGCCGGGCGCCGGCAGCCTCCGCCCGCACACGCAATGGCCAGGCCGGGCCGGCCGCACCCAGCAGCCGCGCCAGCGGGCCACCCTCGACATCGAAGCTCACCGGCAGCTCGCCCCAGCGCAGCGTGCCGCGCAGGCTGAGATTGCCACGGCCGGAGGCGTCGAGCATCGGCACCACCACCCCGCCGGGCGGCCCGCCGGGGAATTCGATCTTCGCATCGCGCATTTCCACGCTGCCGATGTCCAGCGCCGGCGGGCGGCGCGGGGCGGCAGGCCCGGCGGGCGCGGCGGACGGCGCGGCCGGCGGCGCAAAGCGCCAATTCGGCTCCCCATTGACCACTTCGAGCAGGATCTGCGGTGCCTTCAGCACCAGCCGCCGCAACGCGATATTACCCGACAGCAGCGGCAGCAGGGCCAATTCCAGCTCGGCCTCGGCCACCTGCAGCATGTCGGGCCGGGTGCCACCGGGGAGGTTGGCAAGCCGCAGCTCGCGCACCGCGATCCGGGGCGTGAGCCCCAGCCCGAGGCGCATGGCGCCCAGGGTGACGGCCCGCCCGGTCGCCGCCTGGACGGCGGCCTGGATGCGCGGGCGGTAGCGCTCGATGTCCAGCGTGGCCAGGAAGACGGCCACGCCCGCCAGCAGCAGCACAACCAGCCCGGCGGCGCCCAGGGCCACGCGGCGCATCATCCGCGCAGCCAGCGCGACTTGGCAGGCTTGGGATTGGCGAAGCCGAAATAGCGGAACGTCACCTCCATGTGCGGCGCGATTGCCGCCGCGACCTCCAGCGTGCCGCCGGCCGGGTGCGGGATGGCAAGCGCCCGGGCGTGCAGGTGCAACTCGCGGCCCAGCTCCTCCATCTGCGCGCGCTCGCCGCCGTATTTGCCGTCGCCCAGGATGGGGCAGCGCAGCGCGTCGGCGGCGTGGACGCGCAGTTGGTGGGTACGCCCGGTCAGCGGCCGCAGTTCCATCAATGCCGCGCGTCGGTTCACCACCTCCAGCGTATCGTAGTCGGTGATGGCGCGCTGGCCTTCGGGGGCGAAGCCGGTGCGCTCGCCACGGGGGCCAGGCACGCGGGCGAGCGGCATGTCGACCCGGCCGCCGGCGGGGTCCGGCTCACCCACTACGATGGCCCAGTAGGTCTTTTTGGCGTCGCGGGTGCGGAAGGATGCCGCCAGCGCGGCCGTGGCCGCCGCGGTACGGCCCAGCACCAGCACGCCCGACGTATCGCGATCCAGCCGGTGCACCAGTCGCGGGCGGTCGTCGGCATCGAATTGCAGCGCGTCCAGCATGCCGTCCAGGTGGCGGGTGATGCCCGGCCCCCCCTGCACCGCCAGGCCGTGCGGCTTATTCAGCACGATGACATGCGCATCGCGGTACAGCACCATGGCCAGTAGTTCGGCCGCGTCATCGGCGGACGGCTCCCGCACCGCGATCGGCGCGGGCGCGGTCGGCATCGGCGGCACGCGGATCTCCATCCCCTCATCGACCCGGGTGGCGGCTTCGGCGCGCTTGCCGTCGACGCGGATCTGGCCGCTGCGCAGCATCTTCTGCAAGGCGCCCTGGGTCAGAGTGGGGTAGTGCCGGCGGAACCAGCGGTCGAGCCGCGCGCCGGCGTCGCCGGATTTGACGGGAATGGTGAGGACAGTCATCCGGTCATTATAGGTAAAGGTGACGGCAATGGCACGCCTGAGGCTGGCAGGGCTGCGGGATTGGGCACGACGGCTGAAGAACGACGTGCTGGCACTGTGGCTGGCAGCGCGCGACCGGCGCACGCCCTGGGCGCCCAAGGCGATCGCCGTCGCCGTGGTGGCCTATGCCCTCTCGCCCATCGATCTCATTCCGGACGTGATCCCGGTGCTGGGCTACCTCGACGACCTGCTGATCCTGCCGCTTGGCATCTGGCTGGCAGTGCGGCTCATGCCAGCCGCCCTGATGGCCGGGTTTCGCGCCCAGGCCGAAGGCATGGCCCATCCCGTCAGCCGCGCCGGCCTGGTGATGGTGCTGCTGACCTGGGCCGCGCTGCTGGCCGGTGGCGTGTGGTGGTGGGCGGGGTAGGCCCCTTGCGCCTTTGCCCGCGCGACCGCAGGAGTCCCGGCAGGAGAACGTCAATGCAGATCATCAAGCGCCGCGCCGCGCTGGGCACTTTGCTGGCGGCTCCAGCCCTGGCGCAATCGGGCCTGGCGCAATCGGCCCCGGCGCGATGGGCACCGGCGCGCCCGATCCGCCTCATCGCCCCCTACACCCCCGGCGGTGGGGTCGACACGACGGCGCGGCTGCTCAGCGTCCCGCTCGGCGCTTTGCTCGGTCAGCCGGTGGTGGTGGAGAACCGCGCCGGCGCCGGTGGTTCGCTGGGGGCGGCCGAACTCGCCCGCGCGGCACCCGATGGATTGACCGTGATGGTCGATGCCCTGGCGCATACGGTGAACCCGGCGCTGATCCGCAACCTGCCCTTCGACTATGCCACCGCCTTCACGCCCATCACCCAGCTGGCCGTCCTGCCGCAGATCATGATCGTGCCGAACAGCCTCCCCGCCACCGACCTGGCCGGCTTCATCGCCCATGCCCGGGTTCGGCCGGGGCTGCCCTATGGCTCCTCGGGCAATGCCACGGCGGCGCATCTTGCGGCAGCGCTGCTGCTCAACCGCGCCGGCCTTCAGATGGAGCACGTGCCCTATCGTGGTGGCACTGCCGCGCTGCCCGACGTGATTTCGGGCAATCTGACCTTTGTCTTCGGCACCGTCTCCTCCTCGTTGCAGATGGTGCGCGAGGGGCGGGTGCGGGCGCTGGCGGTCACCACCGCGCAGCGCATCCCCAGCCTGCCGGATGTGCCGACCGTGGCCGAGCAGGGTTTTCCGGGCTACGAACTGAACGAATGGAACGGGTTCTACGCGCCGGCGGGCCTGCCGGCGCCGGTGCTGGCACGGCTGCATGAGGCAGCGCTGCATGCCCTGGCCGACACCACGCTGCGGTCGCGGTTCGAGGCGCTGGGCGCCATCCCGGTCGGCAATCCCCAGGCCGAGTTCGCGGCCTATGTGGCGGCCCAGCGGGGCCTGATGGCGACGCTGGTGCGCGAGGCGCGGATCGAGGCGGGCTGACGGCACAAGGCTTGCAACGCCGCCCGTGGGAAGTGGAGCCTGAAGTTCCATTCCAGCGCCAATCCGCCGCTTGGCACGCCGCTGTGGATCCCGCAGGGCCTGTGGCTGGCCGGCAGGGTCGCCTTCGCCGCCGCGGCCACCGTGCTGGACTGCCATGCGCTGCTCCTGGCGACCAACCGACCGCGGCTCAACCGGCTGTTTGGACCGATGACGTTGGATGAGGAGATCGAGGCCGAGGCCGGGGCGATCCTGGCACGCAAGCCATGATCGGCGTGGGCGAGACCGCCATCGGCTTTGGCATCATGGTCGGCCTGCTGTTCCTGAAGCTGCATGTGGCGAGGAGCGTGCGGCGCTGTCGCGCTCCGCCGCAGCCGTGTGAGCCTACCCCCGGCGGAGCGCGACTACGCCCAGCCAGGCCCAGCCCAGCATCATCGCGATGCCCCCGGCCGGTGCCACCGGCCCCAGCGACACACCGCCGAATACGCGCGCCAGCACGCCCAGGCTGAACAGGCCAAGCCCCACCGCCAGCAGCGTCCCGCCCCACCGCGCGGGGGCGCCCCACAGGCCCAACGCCAGCAGCGCCGGCGCGTGCCAGCCCAGCAGCATGGTCACCTGGCCCAACATCCGCGCCTCCGCCTCGGCCAACCCCAGATGCGCACCCGCCGCGGCCAGCGCCACCGCCAGCAGGCCGGCCAGGCAGCCCAGCGCCTTCACCGCCGCACCTCCGCCGGTGCGAAGCGGAAGTCGTAGTTGCAGAACTCGCAGGTCATGGTGATCGCGCCATCCTGCGTCATCTCCGTCAGATCGGCGTCGGAAAAGCCGGCCAGCACGCCCGACAGCCGGGCCCGGGAACAACGGCAGCCATAGGACAGGGCCCGGGGCAGATCGAGCTCCAGCCCTTCGGCATGGAACAGCAGATGCAACAGCCGGGGCGCGGACAGGGCGTCGTCCAGCATCTCCGCATCCTTCAGGGTGCCGACCAGGGCAAGTGCGGTGCTCCAGGCATCGTCCTGCTCCTCGGCGCTGGTCTCCCCCAGCCCGCCATCGCCTGCGACACGCTCCAGGATCAGCGCGCTGGCCCGCCAGCCGGCCTCGGTGCGCGCGCAGGCCAGGCGGACATGCGCCTGCAGCTGTTCCGAGGTGCGGAAATAACTCTGGGTCATATCGGCCAGGTGGATGCCGTCCATGGCCACGATGCCCTGGTAGCGCTCCATGTCCGGCCCCTGGTCGCAGGTGAAGGCAAGGTAGCCGCGCCCCAGCAGCCCGGCGGCGGGCGGATCGTGGTCCACCTCCATCAGGGTTGCCAGTGCCGGGTGGTCGACGCGGGCCTGGCCGCGCAGCTGGCCGTCATCGGTGCAGTCGGCCAACAGCATCGGCACCACGCTGTCGCCCTTGGCCTGCAGCGAGAAGCTGCCGCGGTATTTCAGTGCCGCCGCCAGCCCCGCGGTCAGCGCCATCGCCTGGCCAACCAGCCGCGCCACCGGCGGCGCGTAGCCGTGCCGCGATAGCAGCGCATCCGCCAGCGGGCCCAGCCGGATCAGCCGGCCGCGCACCGGCCGCCCGGCCAGGTGGAAGGGCTGGACGGCGGTGGGCACGACCAGGTTGGGCACCGGCGGACGGTCGGCGTTGAGGAAGTCAGGGATGGCTTCCGGCCGGGGGGCTGGCCCAGGGTCGGGAAAAGGGTCGGTAATGGGGTCCGGCATCGGGTTGTTGCGCGCATGGCAGGGCAGTGTCGTCAAGGGGTGCGGAGCATGGGCAGGATGCTCAGCACCAGCAGCGCCGCCATGGCGAGGTTGAAGCCGCGCAGCGCTGCCGGCCTGGCCAGCAGCCGGCGCAGCCCGACCCCGAGCACCAGCCAGATCGCGACACTGGGCAGGTTCACCACCACGCAGATCAGCGCCAGCACCGGCCCGGCCAGCAGCATCGCCTCGCCCGGCGCGGTGTGGACAGCGACGGCGCCTGTCACCAGCATCCAGGCCTTCACGTTGACCCACTGAAACAGCGCTGCCTGCACGAAGGTCAGGGGTTGGGGGGCGGCCCCGGCCTCGCCCAGCCCCTGGGCCGTCGCGATGCGCCAGGCCAGCCACAGGATGTAGGCCAGGCCGGCCACCCGCATCGCGGCCTGCAGCGCCGGGCTGGCCAGGAACACGGCGCCCAGCCCCAACCCCACCACCGCCAGCATGAAGGCGAAGCCCATCGCGATGCCGCACAGATGCGGCAGGCTGCGGCGGATGCCGAAATTGGCGCCGGACGCCAGAATCATGATGTTGTTAGGCCCGGGCGTCACCGATCCCGCGAAGATGAACAGCGCGAAGCCGGGCAGCAGGGCAAGCTGGGCGGCGGAGAGAGCCGGCATGGCGGGGCCTCAAGGAAGGGCAGGATGACTAACCTATTCCCAACCGCTTTCAAGCCCCCGGGCCACTGGCTAGCATCGTCCACATGTACACTCCGCCCGCCTTCCGCGAAGACGACCCCGCCATCCTGGCCGGCATCATGGCGGCCGCGCGCCTCAGCCTGCTGGTTTCCAACGGCGCCGACGGCCTGCCGGTCATCACCCACCTGCCGCTGCAATACCGCGCAGGCCTGGTGATCGGCCATCTGGCGCGCGCCAACCCGCATTGGCAGGGGTTGGAGCGCGGCGTGGCCGTGTTTCAGGGGGTGGAGGGCTATGTCTCGCCCTCCAGCTACCCCTCCAAGGCCGAGCACCACCGCGTGGTGCCGACCTGGAATTACGAGGCGGTGCACGCGCATGGCCCCATCGAGGTGGTGCAGGATAGAGGGCGGCTGCGCGAGATCGTGGCCGGGCTGACGGATGCGCATGAGGCCAGCCGCGCCCAGCCCTGGAGCGTGGACGACGCGCCGGCGGAATTCGTGGCCGGCCAGCTCAAGGGAATCGTCGGCGTGGTGCTGCGGGTGGAGCGGCTGATCGGCAAGCGCAAGCTAAGCCAGAACCGCGCGGCGTCGGATGCCGAAGGGGCGGCGGCCGACCTGGCGGCACGGGCTGATGCGCGGGACCGTGCATTGGCAGCGGCCATGCGAGGCTGAAGCGATTGCGAGGCAGTGCAGTGCTGCTGGCGGTCGCCCCGGCCGGCTGCTTCGTGGCCGGGGAGCGGGCCGCCGGGCACGCCACCGTCTTCAAGAGCGCCACCGCAGCCCTTTCGCGTGCCGCTGCTGGTCCAGGCGGCACTGTCTCGCCACCGTCGCATGAACGCAGCACACCGGAACGGCACAGGCCACCAATCCCGCCGCACGGCCGAACCGGAGGAGAGGCGACATGGCGCCCGGCCGCGCGCTTGCGCCCATCCCGCCAATCGCTACAACCCGCCCCCTCACACTACGCACCGAAAACACATGCCCCGCCAATTCCGCAAGAAACCCCGCGGCCGCCCGATTGACGGCTGGCTGATCGTCGACAAACCCTCGGGGATCGGCTCCACCGACGTGGTCAACAAAGTGAAGCGTGCCTTCGATGCGCAGAAGGCGGGCCATGGCGGCACGCTGGACCCACTGGCCACCGGCCTGCTGCCCGTAGCCTTCGGCGCCGCCACCAAGACCGTCCCCTACGTCATGGACGGCACCAAGACCTACCGCTTCACGCTGAAATTCGGCGAGGCGCGGGACAGCGACGACGCCGACGGCGCGGTGACCGAGACCACCGATGCGCGCCCGACCGACGACGCCATCCGCGCCGCCCTGCCCGCCTTCATCGGTGACATCATGCAGGTGCCGCCGATCTATTCCGCCATCAAGGTCAATGGCGACCGTGCCTACGACCTGGCGCGCGACGGCCAGACCGTGGTGCTGGAAGCCCGGCCAGCCCGGGTCGACAAGTTCGAGCTGACCGATCGGCCGGACGCCGACCACGCCATCTTCGAGGTCCAGTCCGGCAAGGGCGTGTACATGCGCTCCCTGGCGCGCGACCTGGCCAAGGCGGTCGGCTCACTCGGCCACATCGCCGCCCTGCGCCGGCTCTCCGTGGGGCCGTTCAAGGAATCCCATGCCGTGCCACTGGACAGCCTGCTGGTTTCCGGTGATACGCCTCCCCCTTCACTGGACCTCCTGCTGCCGCTTACGACCGCGCTGGACGACATCCCGGCACTGGCCATGAGCGAGGCAGAGGCCGCCCGCCTTCAATTCGGCCAGGCCATCAGCCTGGTCGAATTCATGGGCCGGGTTCCGGACGCGGCCTCGCCCTCAGGCGGGATCATCCGCGCCATGGCAGGGGAACGGTTTGTCGGGCTCTGCCGGCTGGAGGACGGGATGTGTTTTCCCGAACGCCTGATGGCAGCGACCGAAACCGGGCACTGAAACCAGGGGCTCCGCCCCGCCGGCACAAGGATCACACGATGTCGATCACCGATGAGCGTCGCGCTCAAGTCATCACCGAATACGCCCAGAAGCCGGGCGACACTGGTAGCCCCGAAGTGCAGGTCGCCATCATGAGCGAACGCATCGTCAACCTGACCGAACATCTCAAGACGCATGCGAAGGATTTCCACTCGCGCCGCGGGTTGCTGGTGATGGTAGGGCAGCGGCGCGGGCTGCTGGATTACCTCAAGCGCAAGGACCAGGCGCGGTATGCTTCGCTGATCCAGCGGTTGGGGCTGCGGCGGTAGAGCGAGGGGCTCTGCCCCTCGAAGACCCCGGCAGGGTCGACATGTATGTCGACCAGTTTCCTGCACCTTCGGCTTATTTGGCGTCGTGGAATATCACGCCCAGGGTGTGGCGGGTGCCTGTGCGCAGGCGGCTGACGCCGTGGCGAAGTTTAACGCGGTAGTCGCCGCGGGCGCCGGCCACCGGGCGCTCATTGACCGCGAAGATCACCGCCTCGCCCTGGCGCAGCGTCACGACCTCGGCACGGCTTTGCATGCGCGGCCGCTGCTCGGTCAGCACGAACTCACCGCCTTCGAAGTCTTCGGGGCTGGTCAGCAGCAAGGCTGCCTGCAGCGGGAAGTGCAGGTCGCCATACAGATCCTGATGCAGGCAATTGTAGTCGCCGGGACCGTATCGCAGCAATAATGGCGTTGGCCTCGTCTGGCCGGCGGCATGGCAGGCTGCGGCATAGGCGGTGTGCCGCGCGGGGTAATCCCCCGGCCGCCCCATCCGCCTGGCCCAGTCGCGCGCCACCGGCGCCAGCACTTCATACAACCCCTCGCGCAACCACCGCACCGGCGCGGGCAGCGGGTCCGCGAAGTATTTGTATTCGCCCCTGCCGAAGCCGTGCCGGGCCATGATGATGTGCGACCTGAAATCCTCGCCGTCGTAAAGCGCCACCAGCGCCGCGCATTCGGCCGGTGTCAGCAGCGGGCCGGTGGTGGCGCAGCCGCGGGCGTTCAGCGCCGTGCCGATGGCGGCCATGTCCAGCGCGGCGATGCGCGCCGGCAGCGTGGCGAGATGCGTCGCCGGCCAAGCACCGCCTGAGAAATCGCCAGGGGCACCGCCGGCGGCGCCGCCCGGGGCATCGCCCATCTCGATCATGCTTGCGGGCTCCGTCATGGGTGCGCAGCCTATGGGCGGTTGGCCGGCGGCGCACCCTCCGGCGGTTGCGCCCGCGCCGCCAGCCAGCCGCCGCCCGCCACCAACGCCACCGCCCAAAGTAGCCGCGGCTCCCACGCTGCTTCGCCGGCCGTCACCAGCAACAACGTGCTCGCCACCGGCACCGAATAGGCCAGGCTGCCCAGCAGGCGGGGGTCGCCCGCCTTCATGCCGCGGTCCCACAGGAAGAATGCGGCACCAACCGGCCCCAGCCCCAGCAGCAGCGCCGCCAGCGCCTGGCGCCCATCCGGCATGACGCTGGTTTCCAGCGCCAGATGCGCCACCGCCGCCAACCCCGCCGAAGCCAGGCAGAAGCCCGCCACCGCATCGGTCGGCACCGCCGCCAGGCGCCTGGACAGCACCGAATACAGCGCCCAGACCACCGCCGCCGCCAGCGCGCAACCCAGGCCGAACCAAGCATCCACTGGGAAGCGCGCGCCCCCGCCCAGCAACAGCGCACAACCCGCGAAGCCCAGCCCCACCCCCCCCAGCCGCGACGGCCCCAGCCGCAGCCCCAACAGCGGCGCCGAGAACAGCACGATCAATAACGGCCATAGGTAGTTCAGCAGATTGGCCTCGACCGCCGGCGCGAAGGCCAGGGCGGCGAAATACAGCGCGTGATAGCCGAACAACCCGCCTACCCCATGCGCCCAGACCAGAGGCGGCTGCCGCAGCGCCGAAAGCCGGCCCCGCGCCGCCACCACCCCGAGCCCGCCCACCCCGGCGACGACAAACGCCATCGCCGTCAGCTGCAACGGCGGCAAGCCCGCGGCGCCCCGTGCCAGCACCGCCAGGAAAGCCCACAGCACCAGCGCGCCGCAGCCCGCCAGCGTGCCGGCGCTCACCCGAATGCTGGGTCGATCGGCACCCGAAGCGTCTCGGCCAGCCGGTTGGTCTCTGCCGCCATGCCCAGCACCGCCAGCAACTCGCCATGCATGGCGTCATCCATGCCCTTCGCCCGCGCGGCCGCGGTGTGGCTGGCGATGCAGTATTGGCAGCCGGCGGCGGAAGACGCCGCCAGATAGAGCATTTCCTTCATGACCGGGCTCAGCGCGCCGGGCGCCATCACTTGCTTCAGGCTCGCCCAGGTCCTCGCCAGGGTCGGCGGATGGGTCGCCAGCGCCTTCCAGAAATTGTTGACGTCCGTCAGGCTGCGAGTGGCCATGATGTCGTCATAGACGGCGCGGATCTCGGGCGAGGCGTCGGCGTATTCGATCACGCCGCACCCGGCAGTTTGGCATAGGGCAGCCCCACCATCCGCGTGCCGTAGCGGGTCACATCGCGCCACACATCGCCGGTGATGTATGGGTCCTCGGCCCACCAGGCCGCGGCCGCGGCATCGCTGTCATGCGCCGTCACCGCGATCGAGCCGACCATCCGCACGCCCTGCGTCAGCGCCCCGCCCAGCGCCAGCAACCCCGCCTCGGCCGCCGGCGTGACTCGCGCCAGATGCGCCGCCCGCGCGGCGGCACGGCGCTCCGCCGCACCGGGGTCGGTGCCGTCGCGGCCGATGCTGATGGTGTGGGTGCGGCTGGCGCTGACGGGCGCCCCGGGTTGCGGCAAGGGCGTATAGGGCAGCGTCGCGATGGTGAAGGGCAGCGCCTCGAAGCGTGACCAGACGCCTTCGCGCGCGAAGGGTTCTTCCGCGATATACTCCTTCACATGTGTCTCGTCCGGCACGTTCAGGATCATCAGCGAACCGACCGGCTGCCAGGCCGCATCGAAGAGCGGCACGCCAAGCGCGAGGCGGCCGTCCACCGCCCAGCGGGTGATGACCTCCATGTGCCGCTCGCGCGCGGCTATGCGAAGCGATGGGTCGGTGCCGTCGAATGCGAGGATCGCGTATCCCATCAGCACAAGCTCCCTGTGGTCGGCTTCGGCTGAGGACCAGCCCGCCAGGCGCCAACATAGGGCAGAGGTGATCTGGATGGGAGACGCCTGGCCCACGCGCTTGTCATCCCGTCCGGCGTCAATTTCCCCTCCTGCACAGAAATACGTTGGACCGCCTTCATTCAGGGTGCGACACTCGCGCAGTCGCTTTTCGCCAGGACGCCACCCGGAGGGTAGTCATGCAAGCGCGTCTCATCGTTCGGCTGCTCTTCGCGGATGGCGCTTCGGCGACCGGGCGCTCCGCCTGCAGCGTCCGCACGGGCGGCATCGGCGCGTTTCAGCCGCTGTCGCGACAAGCCGGCGGTTTCGGCGGCATGGTCGCGTTGCCCGACGTCCTGAACGGCACCGCAGGCTTCGAACTTGCCGTCACCGGGCAGGAATTCTGGGATCAGACCGAGGGCTTCACGCTGATCTTCACCTTCGGCAATCCGCTGCTCATCGGCGGCGGCGGGCTCGTGCTGCGGCAGTCCGTCACCGGCACGATGTTCACCGGCCTGGTCATCACGCTCGACCTTGCCGTCCCCCGCCTGAAGGACGTGACCAGTACCATCCTGCCACGGATCTCCAGCGGCTTTCAGGTCTTCGATTTCGGCACCGACGTGCTGGGCGCCGCCTTCCCGCGGCCGTCGACGGCCATGGTCAGCCCCTGGTCGCTGTATTTCTTCCAGTGGATCGGCGGCCGGTCGATCATCGGCGTCTATGTCCCCACCAGCGCGATCCCGATCAGCGGCAAGTACATCTTCTTTTTCAAGCCGCCGAAGCATGCCGGCTTCACCGTCAAGACGGTCGCCGAGATCTACCTGACCGATGCGGCGGCGACCAATCATCAGATGCTGGCGAATTGCGAACTGGCGCGGTCGCGTGCGGTGTTCTGCTTCCTGTTCGGCGAGAGCGGCAACCCCGAGGTCATCGCCAACGCGAGCGTACTATCGAACATCCTGACCGAGGTGGACCGTATGCTGCGCGCGGGCCGGCAGCTCTCGGTCGGTGCGGGCATCCAGTCGGTGGCGCTGGCGAGCTTCAGCGAGGGCGGCCGGCTGATGAACAACGTGCTGGCGGGGCTGCAAGGCTCACGCCTGGCCAGCACGCTGAAGGGCATCTTCGTCTTTGACTCGTGGTTCGGCGAAGGGCAGCTGCAGATCTTCCGCGGCCGCATCCGCTCCTGGTTCGCCAATGGCGCGGAGGGCCGGGTGCTGCGCATTTACCAGGGCAGCACGGTGACCGACCCCGATCTGTTCATCGCCAGGGAGCAGCCGCGAATTAACGGCGGTGATGGCACGGTGCAGAAATCCATCGGCAACGCCGTCCACCCCTCCTACTTCTACCTGAAGATGACCGACGCCTTCCTGCGGCGGCATGCCCGCGGCGTCGTCCCACCCAACGACCTTCATCACGCAGTGCCGAAGCTGTTCCTGACCCACGCCATCAAGACGACGACGTTCTGACGGCCACCGTCATTCCACCGTGACGGATTTGGCCAGGTTGCGCGGCTGGTCCACATCGGTGCCCTTCAGCACCGCCACATGATACGCCAGCAGCTGCACCGGAATGGCGTGCAAAATCGGCGCCGCGAAGGGATGCACCTGCGGCAGCACCACCACCCGCTCGGCAAAGCCGCGCAGCACGGCGGCACCGGCCTCGTCGGTGAAGGCCATGATGCGGCCGCCACGCGCCGCCGCCTCCTGCAGGTTGCTCACCGTCTTCTCGAAAAGCGGGCCGGAAGGGGCGAGGGCGATGACCGGCACGGCTGGGTCGATCAGCGCGATCGGCCCGTGCTTCATCTCGCCCGCGGCGTAGCCTTCGGCGTGGATGTAGCTGATTTCCTTCAGCTTCAGCGCGCCTTCCAGGGCGATGGGGTAAAGGCTGCCACGGCCGAGGAACAGCACATCCCGCGCCTTCGCGACCTCCACCGCCAGGGCGTGGATTTCGTCGTCACGCTCCAGGATGCCGGCGGCATGTTCGGGCACCTCCAGCAACGCCGCGGTCAGCTCTGCCGCCGCCGCGTCATCCAACGTGCCCCGGGCGCGGCCCATGCCAATGGCCAAGCAGGCCAGCACCATCAGCTGCGCGGTGAAGGCCTTGGTGGATGCAACGCCGATCTCGGGCCCCGCCACCGTCAGCAGGGCAGCGTGGCTCAACCGCGCCATGCTCGATTCCGGCACGTTGACGATAGACAGCACGGTCTGGCCCCGCGCCCGCAGCAGCGCCAGCGCCGCCAGCGTGTCCGCCGTCTCACCCGACTGGCTGACCAGCAGGGCCGCACCACCTTCGGGCAGCGGTGGGTCACGGTAGCGCAGCTCGCTCGCCACATCGGCGTCGCAGGGCAGCCGGGCCAGCTGTTCAATCCAGTATTTGCCGACCTGGCCAGCCAGGAAGGCGCTGCCGCAGGCGCTGATGGTGATGCGCGGCACCCGCGCCGCATCGAAGGGCAGGGCAGGCAGGGAAATGCTGCGGCTCGCCGGGTCCATATACTGCCGCAGCGTGTCCCCCAGCACGGCCGGATGCTCGTGCAGCTCCTTCTCCATGAAGTGCCGGTGGTTGCCCTTCCCCATGGTCTCGGCCGAGACATGAGTCGGTCGCTCCGGCCGCTGCACGGTGTTTCCGTCCAGATCCATGAAGCGCACGCCCTGGGGGCTAAGCACCGCCCAGTCACCATCCTCGAGATAGGAGATCCGGCGGGTCAACGGCGCCAGCGCCAGAGCGTCGTTGCCGACATACATCTCGCCCTCGCCATAGCCCACCGCCAGCGCCGGGCCGTGCCGGGCGACGATCAGCAGGTCGGGCCGGCCGGCGAACAGGAAGGCCATGGCGAAGGCGCCGCGCAGGCGCTTGAGCGCGGCCGGTGCGGCTTCCTCGGGCGTCATGCCCCGGGCGAGCAAAAGGTCGAGCAGCTGAACCACCGTCTCGGTGTCGGTATCCGAAGTGAAGACCTGGCCGGCGGCTCCCAGCTCGGCCCGCAGCTCGGAAAAATTCTCGATGATGCCGTTGTGCACGGCGGCGACACGGGCGGTGGCATGGGGATGGGCATTGCGTTCGGTCGGCCCGCCATGGGTGGCCCAGCGGGTGTGGCCGATGCCGGTCAGGCCGGGCAGCGGGCTGGCTTGCAATGCCGCTGCCAGGTTGCCGAGCTTGCCCTCGGCGCGCCGGCGCTCGATGCGGCCATCGACCAGCGTGGCAAGGCCGGCGCTGTCATAGCCGCGATATTCCAGCCGGCGCAGGCCTTCGAGCATGCGGGGGGCAGCCGCTTCGATCCCAATAACGCCCATGATTCCGCACATTATGCGGCGACCTGCGGCCGCGCTGGCCGATCCAGTCCTGCGGGCCATGCGGCCCTGCGGCAATCAAACGGCAACACGACGGTCTGCGGCTGTGTCGGCCGGTCCAGTCCTGCGGCCCGAACGGCGCTGCGGTCACGCGGCCTCGAGGTCAATCCCGTCATCACTTGCTCTTTCCCTTGAAGCCACGCCCGGCCTTGTTCACCTGTCGCCCGCGCGCCACCGCCAGGGCATCGTCCGGCACGTCATCCACCACCACGCTGCCGGCGGCGATCAGCGCCCGCGCGCCGACCCGAACCGGCGCCACCAGCGCGCTGTTGCTGCCGATGAACGCGCCAGCACCGATTTCGGTTCGGTGCTTGCTCACGCCATCGTAATTGCAGGTGATGGTGCCCGCGCCGATATTCGCCCCGGCGCCAATCCGAGCATCGCCCAGATAGCTGAGATGGTTGGCCTTCGCGCCAGCCTCCAACACCGTCGCCTTGAGCTCCACGAAATTGCCGACATGCGCGGCCTCCCCCACATCGGCACCGGGCCGCAGCCGGGCATAGGGCCCGACGATGGCGCCAGCCCGCACCACGCAGCCCTCAAGGTGGCTGAAGGCGCGGATGGTGGCGCCCGAGGCCACACGCACGCCAGGGCCAAAGACGACATGCGGCTCCACCAGCGTGTCCGGTTCCAGCACCGTGTCGTAGTGCAGGAACACGGTGCCGGGCGCGACCAGCGTGGCGCCGCCGGCCATCGCCGCGGCACGCAACACGGATTGCAGCGTGGCCTCGGCCGCCGCCAGCTCGGCGCGGCTGTTGATGCCGCGAAGCTCCGCCTCCGGCGCCTCGACGGCGACGCAACGGGCGGCCCCGGCCGCCGCCAGCGCAACCACGTCGGTCAAGTAAAACTCGCCCGCCGCATTATCCGCCCGCACGGCGTCGAGCCAGGGAAACAACCGCGCGGCTGGGGCGCAGATCACGCCCGCGTTGCACAGCCCGATAGCACGCTCCGCCGCCGACGCGTCAGCCCATTCGACAATGCGCTGAACATCGCCGGCAACATCGGTCACCAGCCGTCCATACTTCGCCGGGTCAGTCGGGCGCATGGCCAGCAACGTCAGCCCCGCATCGGCGCGGGCATCGACCAGCCGGCGCAGCGTCCCGGCGCCGATCAGCGGGTTGTCGGCGTAGAGCACTGCCACGTCGCCGGCATAGCCGGCCAGCAGCGGCGCGGCCATGCGGGCGGCATGCGCAGTGCCCAGGCGCTCCGCCTGCACCACGACCGCATGCGGTGCGGCCACCTTCGCCAGCGCCTCCATGCCCGGACCGACGACGACGACGACGCTGTCGAACACCTGTTCCACCGCGGCAAGCAGATGCCGCAGCATCGGCCGGCCGCCCAGCGGGTGCAGCGCCTTGGGCTGCTTGGACTTCATGCGGGTGCCCATCCCCGCGGCGAGCAGAATGGCAGCTGGCATCATGGTTGCGTGCCGCAGCCGCCGCCTGACCGCAAGCCCCTGCCACCCTGCGCCAATGAACTGCCAATAAACCGGCACCGACCAGCTACCGACCAGCTACCGACCCTTGGGCCATTGAACAACGATTGCCGCATGTGGCATGGCCTGGCCATGCACCGCCTTGCCGTCTTCGATCTCGATGGAACCCTGCTGGACACGGCGCCCGACATCCGCCTCGCGGTCAACCGGCGGCTGGCGGCAGCGGGGCTGGAACCGTTGGCCCTGGCGGAGGTCGCGGGCATGATCGGTGATGGTGCGCGCGTCCTGCTGGATCGCGCCTTCGCCGCCCGCGCGGCCCCGGTGCCGGAGGGCGCGGTGGCCGCCTTCAGCGCCGATCCAGACCTGGAGGGCGGGCCACTGACCCGGCTGTTCCCCGGCATCACGGCCCTGCTGGAAAGCCTGCTGGCCGAGGGCTGGCGCCTGGCCGTCTGCACCAACAAGCCCGCCGCCCCGGCCCGTGCCGTGCTGGCGCATTTCGGCATCTCCGGGCACTTTCGCGCCGTCGGCGGCGGCGACAGCTTCGCCACGCGAAAACCCGACCCGGCGCATCTGCTGGCCACCATGGGCCTGGCCGGCGGCGGGCGGGCGGTGATGCTGGGCGACCATGCCAACGACATGCTGGCGGCGCGCGGAGCCTCTATCCCGGCGGTCTTCGCCGGCTGGGGCTACGGCGCGGCCTGGATGGCGGGCGACAACCCGGTGGCCGCCGACGTCGCCGCGGCGAAGGCGCTGCTCTACAGCACCTGATAGCGGGCGCGGGCGGCACGTTCGATCGCGCCGGCCACCAGCAGCTCCAGGTCCAGCCCCAGCCGCAGGTTGGACAGCAGCTGCAATTCTTCCTGCATCACGTCGCCATCGGCCGCCGCCACCTCGCAGGCCAGCAGATAGGCGGTCTCACGCAGCCGCATCGGCAGGGCGTCGCGCATCAGCGTGAAGGCATCCTCGAGCCCGTCGCGGCGATCCAGCAGGGTCGTGCATTGCTCACTGACGCGGGCGATGTCCTCGGGCGTCGTTTCGGCGAAGGCCGGCAGGTCACGCACCAGGCGGACCATCTGGGCGATTTCGGCGTCGCTCATGCGCTTTCCTGAGGCCCCCATGATTACCATGGCGGCGAGCAGGGCTTCCTGTGCGGTGAAGGCGGTCTGGGTCGAGGGCATGAGAGTTGGTGGCCCGGTCGGGCGCCGGGGTCAATGGCCGCGCCGCAGCGGGGGGACTGGCCGCGCCGCGGCGGGACTGGCCGCGCCGCGGCGGGAGGATAGGTCGCACCGCGGCACGGGGATCGGCCGCACCGCGGCGGGGGGACTGGCGGCACCGTAGTCGGAGGATCGGCCGCGCCGCGGCGGGGGGACCGGCAGCACCGCAGTGGGAGGATCGGCCGCACCGCGGTGGGACAATCGGCCGCACCATAGCGGGAGGATCGGCCCCACCGAGGTACGGGGCAGGGGCCGCGCCGCGACGGGGCTACCCAGGCGCCAGAAACGCCGCCGTCTCGTCGATCGCCTGCCGTAGCGACACGCGGTGTGCTTCCACCGGCAGCCCGGCGAGCAGCCGCGAGGGCGCGCCACGGTCCAACAGCACGAACACACCCCGGTCATCGCCGCGCCGGATCAGGCGGCCGAACCCCTGCCGTAGCTTGTGCCGCGCCAGCGCGTCGTCGAAGCCCTTCGGATCGCCCTCGCTGAGGTGGATACGGCGCTCGCGGTGCAGGATGGTCGGCCGCGGCCACGGCACCCGGTCGTAGACCAGCAGCCGCAGCGAGCGGCCCGGCACGTCAACCCCGTCGCGCATGGCGTCAGTGCCCAGCAGGCAGGAATCCTCCTCGGCGCGAAACACATCGACCAGCGTGGCATTGTCCATCGCATCGACATGCTGGGCGTAGAGCGGTAGCCCCGCCGCCTCCAGCGCGGGCGCGATGATCCGCGCCACCTCGCGCAGCCGCCGGATGGCGGTGAACAGCCCCAACGCGCCGCCGCCCGCGGCCTGGAACAGCCCCTGCATGGCGGCGGCCACCTGTGGCGTGCGCGCCTTGTCCACATCGGTCACCACGAAGGCGCGGGTCTGCCCGGCATAGTCGAAGGGGCTGGCCAGGGCGGCGCGCAAGGCCGGACTTGCCAAGTGCACAGCACCGGTGCGGGCCTCGGCGGCGCGCCAGCTTTCCTCCATGTCCTGCCCCGGCAGTTCGTCACGCAGCGTGGCGCTGGTCACCAGCAGGCCATGCGCCGGGGCGGCCACGTTCAACGCGAAGGGCACCGTGGGGTCCAGCCAGTGGCGGTGCATGCCGGCATCGATGTCACGCGCCTCCCGCCGGGTCAGCGCCAGCCAGTCGACCATCAGCGGCCTGGTGCCGGGCTCGGGCACCCGGGCCAGGGCGTTGAGCATGCCGCGCCAGGCGGCGACGGGCATCAGGGCACGGCGCTCGATGCCGCGGATGGCGGTCTCCAGCCGGATCTTGTCGGCCAGTTCGAGCTCCTCGGGGTTCTCGTCCAGCCGGGCCTGCAGGCGGCTGGCCAGGGTCTTCAGCGGCGCTTCCAGCTGGCCCAGCGCGGCTTCCAGCGCGGCGGCGGTTGCGGCCAGTTCGGGGTTCATCGGGTGCAGGTCGCATTCGATGCCGTATTGCCCGTCATCATCCTGGGCACGCGCCAGCACCTGCCCGCGGATGGCGCGCAGAAAGTCCTCCGTGGGATGCGCCGGGCCGGCCTCCAGCCGTGCCTGCCAGCCCTGCTGGGGCAGTGCCTTGGCCGTGCGCAGGGCTTCCTCCAGCGGAAGCAGCAGGTCCGGCAGGTCGCCGGCCAGGTCCTCGATCCGCCGTTGCAGCCCCTTGGCGCGGGAACGACCACCCTCGGCGCCCAGCAGCCAGCGGCGCAACTCGGCCGTCTCGAAGCCGGAGATGGCGGCCGAGAAGGCGCCGTCCGCGGCATCGAAGATGTGGTGCCCCTCATCGAAGACGTAGCGCAGCGGCAGCCCGTCCTCACCACCGCCGAGTGCGGCCTGCACCATCACCAACGCATGATTCGCCACCACCAGCCGGGCGGATTTGGCCCGGCGTATCGAATGCTCGACATAGCATTTGCGGTAATGCGTGCAGGCCGAGCGGATGCACTCGCCGCGCCTGTCCGCCAGCTGGCCGATCACCGCGCCGCCGAACAACTCCATCATCCAGCCCGGAAAGTCGCCGCCCACGATATCGCCGTCGCGCGTGGCCGTGGCCCAGCGGCAGGCCAGCGCCAGCGGCAGCAGCGCGTCGCGCAGCGAATGCTGGTCCTTCACTTCCTCGAGATTGAGCAGGCACAGATAGTTCTCCCGGGC